>JBAXSA010000029.1:0-17380 GCA_037130945.1 Pseudomonadota bacterium
GTGGCGTCGAGGCTTTGCGGGCTGGGCGTTCCGTGATTGTCTTTCCAGAGGGTACCCGGGTGTCGCCTGGCGAGCGCGGAAAATATGCGAGTTCCGGGGCAGAACTCGCGGTGCGTGCCGGGGTGCCGCTGGTGCCGATTGCCCACAATGCCGGGGTTTATTGGAGGCGGCGCAGTTTTATCAAACAGCCCGGCTGTATCCAGGTGGTGATTGGTTCCACCCTGGCCACCTCGGGACGTTCCGCGCCGGATCTGATCCGCGAGGTCGAGCAATGGATCGAAAAAACCGTCGCGGGGTTACCTGGCGGCACGCCACCGGGGCATTAACCGCCACAGCCCTATGGCCTGGCAGCGGCCAATGTCCGGATGAGTTCTTTCAAAAACGCCTCGGCACGATCATTTTCCACCTGACAGGTACCGGCGTTGCGATGCCCGCCACCGCCGTAGCGCAGCATCAGCGCACCAATATCCGTCTCGTTGCCGCGATCAACGATGGATTTTCCCACCGCGAAGACGGTATTTTGTTTCTTCACACCCCACAAGACATGGATGGAGATGTCGCAACCGGGATACAGGGCATAGATGACGAAACGGTTACCCGCATAAATAATGTCTTCATTGCGCAAGTCGAGTACCACTAGATTATTGTGGACAGTACTGCAGCGCTGAACTTGTCTCTTCAGGGGTGCCTCGTGCGCGATATAGAGATCCACTCGCTCCCTGACATCGGGATGTTCGAGGATCTCTTCGATAGCGTGGTCGCGGCAATAGACGATGAGATCCATCATCAGCTGATAGTTGGAAACCCGAAAGTCGCGGAAACGGCCTAGGCCGGTTCGTGCGTCCATCAGAAAATTCAGCAATATCCAATCTTTGGGATGGAGAATCTCGCCAACGGCAAACTGTGCCGCGTCGCACTTGTCCACCGCTTCCATCATGTCATCGGAAATGCTAGTAAAGCGTGTCTTGCCACCGTAATAGTGGTAGACCACGCGAGCCGCCGACTGGGCATTGGGTTCGATGATGTGATTGGTTCTGGCACCCACCCGCAGAGTCTCGCTACTGTGGTGGTCGAAGGCGAGGTGACAGCCCTCGACATAGGGCAGGTTGGTGGTGATTTCGTCGGGGCCCACCGCGACCTTGCCATCCTGCATGTCTTTGGGATGGACAAACCGGATATCGCCAATCAGGCCGAGTTCCCGCAAGAGTACCGCACACACCAAACCATCAAAGTCACTTCTTGTGACCAGCCGGTATTTTGCACCATTGCCATGATCCGCAGTCATTGGTTTACCCCTTTGTTTGACGTCCAAATGATCCATTGGGCGGGTACTCTAGCAATCCACAGCCCGTTTCCGCAACTCAGGATTTGCCGCGTAGCCCATTCCAAACTCCCTGGAACAGCCGGGTCAGCCAACCGCCACCAGAAGATCTCCGTGATCGGGTACCCAGGTAATCCTTGACGGTTTTCACATAGGCGGCGTCGTCGTTTTGGGTGTGGCTGTACAGCCATGTATCCAACAGATTGTTCAATTCCCCAGTGACATCCTGGCCCTCCCTGAAGCGCCGATGAATCTCGGCGAGGCGCTTGCTAATGAGTTCATGAACTTTTTTATGTACACGCGCAAACCGGTAACCGGCATCATTCATCAGGGTTTCTTCAAAGACAAAATGCGAGGCCACATACCTTCGCAGTCCATGGAGAACCTTTCTCATCTGGTGAGGATCCTGTTTCGCCTCTTTGAACTGATTGAATAAATCAACCAACTGTCTGTGTTGGAGATCAATTTCATCAATACCCGTTTTGAGATCGTTACCCCATTCAACTCGACTCATGGAAAAATCTCCAGGTGCCAGGCAAAGATTCAGGAATGGCTGATGGTTAAATAATAGAGAGCCGCAGCGGCCATCATTAGCAGTAACAACCCTCCCACAGCCATCCATCGGCGCGTCCGTGGCGGCCTGTGCGTGTTCATCTCCGTCGGCACATCGCGTCCATCGGCCTGATCTTGAAGCGATGCAGGCTGAGCGACGGACAGTGCTTGCACCAGTGCCTCAAGAACGCTTCTGGCACGCTCGTTGTCCACCTGGCAAGTACCGGCATTACGATGTCCGCCACCGCCATAGTGCAGCATGAGCGCACCAATATCCGTGTCGTTGCTGCGGTCAACGATGGATTTTCCCACGGCAAAAACGGTATTTTGCTTTTTCATACCCCACAAGACATGGATGGAGATATTGCAGTCCGGATAGAGGGCATAGATCAGGAAACGGTTGCCCGCGTAGATCACCTCCTCGTTGCGCAAATCCAGTACCACCAAGTTGCCGTAGGCGGTGGCGCAGCGCTGAATTTGCTCCTGCAGCAATACCTCGTGTTCGGTGTAAAGATCCACCCGCTCCTTGACATCGGGATGTTCGAGAATCTCCTGGATACCGTGGTCGCGGCAATAAACAATGAGATCCATCATGAGCTGGTAGTTGGAAATGCGAAAGTTCCGGAAGCGGCCAAGCCCGGTTCGGGCATCCATCAGAAAATTCAGCAGGATCCACCCCTTGGGATGAAGAATCTCGCCAAAACTGAACTGTGCCGCGTCGCATTTGTCGACCGCTTCCATCATGTCGTCGGGGATGGTGGAAAAACGCGCCTTGCCGCCGTAATAGTTATAGACCACGCGGGCCGCCGATTGGGCCTCGGGTTCGATGATGTGGTTGGTTTTGGCCCCCACCCGCAGGGTCTCGCTGCGATGGTGGTCGAAGGCGAGATAGCAGCCCTCGACATAAGGGAGATTGGTGGTGATGTCTTGAGGGCCGACCTCGATCTTGCCATCCTGCATGTCCTTGGGGTGGACAAACCGGATATCGCCAATCAGACCGAGTTCCCGCAAAAGCACCGCGCACACCAGACCATCGAAGTCGCTTCGCGTGACCAGATGGTACTTGGGACTCTCACCGTTATCCGCTGCCATTTGTCTATCCTCGGGCCCAACCCTTGATGAATTCAATGAATCACTCTACCAACCCAACGCCCGATCGCGCAACCCGTCTGATCCAGACGCGCTAAAATACGCCTTCGGGGTCACCTGGGAAGTGGTTGGATCGTTGGATAACATCTTCTATTACTTAAAACCCTCCCCTCGACCTGACACTAAACCTTTTGATTGTGCGGAGTATTTTCAAAGATGCGTATGGAACGAATGACGAGCAAATTCCAGATGGCCCTGGCGGATGCCCAAAGTCTCGCGGTGGGCCGCGATCATTCCTTCATCGAACCCATCCATTTGCTGGTGGCGTTGCTCGATCAGGAAGGAGGGAGTGTGCGCCATCTTCTGGCCCAGGCGGATGTCCGAATCAACCCGCTGCGTTCCAGCCTGGGTGACGCCCTGGATCGCATGCCGACCGTATCCGGCCCGGCGGGGGATGTCCATATCTCCAACGAACTGGCACGGTTGATGAACCAAACCGACCGTCTCGCCCAGACCCGCAAGGATGCCTATGTGTCCTCGGAACTCTTTGTGCTGGCGGCGATCGAGGATCTCGGCCAGTTGGGCGATCTCCTGCGCCGTGCCGGGGCCAGCAAGGCCAACCTCGAAAAGGCCATTGATCAGATTCGCGGCGGCCAGAAGGTCGATGATCCGAATGCCGAGGATCAGCGCCAATCCCTCGAAAAATACACCATCGATCTCACCCAACGGGCCGAACAGGGCAAGCTCGATCCCGTGATTGGCCGCGACGACGAGATTCGCCGGGTAATCCAGATCCTCCAGCGCCGCACCAAAAACAACCCGGTATTGATTGGCGAGCCGGGGGTGGGAAAAACCGCCATTGCCGAGGGATTGGCAATCCGCATCATCAACGGCGAAGTCCCCGAGGGTATGAAAAAGAAGCGTCTCCTGGCCCTTGACATGGCCGCCCTGATTGCCGGGGCCAAGTTCCGGGGCGAGTTCGAGGAACGCCTCAAGGCGGTACTCAAGGATCTGATCAAGCAGGAAGGGCAGATCATCCTCTTCATCGACGAAATTCACACCATGGTGGGGGCCGGCAAGGCCGAAGGGGCGATGGACGCCGGGAATATGCTCAAACCCGCCCTGGCACGCGGCGATCTGCATTGTGTCGGTGCCACCACGCTCGATGAATACCGCAAGTTCATCGAGAAAGACGCCGCCCTGGAGCGGCGATTCCAGAAGGTGCTGGTAGAGGAACCCAGTGTCGAGGACACCATCGCCATTCTGCGGGGTCTTAAGGAACGCTACGAGCTGCATCATGGGGTCGAGATCACCGATCCGGCGATCGTCTCGGCGGCGGTGCTGTCCCACCGATATATTGCCGACCGCCAGTTGCCCGACAAGGCCATTGACCTGGTTGACGAGGCCGCCTCCCACATCCGCATGGAGATTGATTCCATGCCCGAGGAGATGGATCGCCTGGATCGCCGGCTGATTCAGCTCAAGATCGAACAGGAGGCTCTCAAGAAGGAAAAAGATGAGGCCTCTCGCAAGCGCCTGGCGGATCTGAAGGCCGAGATTGCCAAGGTCGAGCGGGAGTTTTCCGATCTGGAAGAGATCTGGAAATCCGAGAAGGCCGCCCTTCAGGGCACGGCGCACATCAAGGAGGCCCTGGATCGCGCCCGTCTGGCGATGGAAACCGCCCGCCGGGCCGGGGATCTGTCGCGGATGGCCGAGCTGCAATACGGACGCATCCCGGAGCTACAGCGTCAGCTCGACATGGCGACGCAAGCCGAGATGCACGACCGTAAACTCTTGCGCAACAAGGTCACCGACGAAGAAATCGCCCAAGTGGTCTCAAAGTGGACTGGCATTCCGATGGCCAGGATGCTGGAAGGCGAGCGCGAGAAGCTGTTGCGGATGGAAGAGGTGCTGGCACGGCGGGTAGTGGGCCAGGCCGAGGGCGTAACGGCGGTGGCCAATGCCATTCGCCGCTCCCGGGCCGGGCTGTCGGATCCCAACCGGCCGAATGGCTCGTTTTTATTTCTCGGCCCGACGGGTGTTGGCAAGACCGAGCTGTGCAAGGCATTGGCGGAATTTTTGTTTGATACCGAGGAAGCGATGGTTCGCCTGGATATGTCTGAATTCATGGAAAAACACTCGGTGGCACGTCTGATTGGCGCCCCGCCGGGGTACGTCGGCTATGACGAGGGTGGCTACCTGACCGAGGCGGTACGGCGCCGGCCCTACAGCCTGATCCTGATGGACGAGGTGGAAAAGGCTCACCCGGATGTCTTCAATGTCTTGTTACAGGTGCTTGACGACGGCCGTCTGACCGACGGCCAGGGGCGAACCGTGAATTTTCGTAACAGTGTGATCGTCATGACCTCCAATCTGGGCTCCCAAATGATCCAGGAGCTGTCCGGCGAAGAGAACTACGACGTCATGAAGCAAGCGGTACTCGAGGTGGTGGGCGGACATTTCCGGCCGGAGTTCATCAACCGCCTGGACGAGATCGTGGTCTTTCATCCCCTGGGCCGGGCCGATATTCGCCGGATCGCCCTGATCCAGGTTGGGTACCTGGCGCAACGGTTGAAGGATCGAGACATGACCCTGGAAGTCACCCCGGCCGCGCTGGATCTACTCGGCGAGGCGGGTTTTGATCCGGTCTATGGCGCACGGCCCCTCAAACGGGCGATTCGCGCCCAGCTCGAAAATCCCCTGGCCCAGGCGATTCTGGCCGGCCGTTTTCAACCGGGCGACGGCATTACCGTGGGGGCGAGCAAGGGCGTCTTGCGTTTTGAACGAGTAGTGAAGGGCCGGGTGGCATGACAGCCGATATGGCAAAGGAGGGCTTGCAGGTGTCCCGATTCCCCCACGACAGGGTGGATCGGGACACCGATTGCAGACCCCGCTTCAGAACCCCAGTCTCTTCATGAAGTCGGCGAACTCTGGAGAAAGGGTGAAATCGGTAATGAAATTATTACGCGCTTCACCTTTCGCGAGACGATCCAGATAAAACTGTAAACCAGCGCTTTCCGGTTCACGCTGAAGGAAGGTTTTATACAGGGTGGTAATGTATTCGGTATTGCTGGTCTTTCTATTCAAATACTCCGGGCTGTTGAAGAAGTCGTAGCCCATTTGCCGGAAAGCTGGTTTAACATCCCCCAGCGCTTGTGCTCTGGCAATGTTATCCTGGTAGTAGGTCAATCCGGCTGGTTCAGGGGCACGACCCAAAATGGATTGATAGTAGAGGGTGATCAGGGTCACGACAGAATCGTTACCTCCCGAGATCACGATAGCATTAGCCGCTGCCCGTCCGTTGTTGGTTTCATCGCTCTCAGGCACCACCTCATTTTTATCGGCATAGGCACCCAGATAATAGGTGCCCGAGGCCAGGGTGGTTGGCACAGTTATGGCTCCGCGACATGTGAAGGTTGCGCTGACTGCCAACGATGGGATCGTACAACCCCAGTTAATGTCAATGCCTGAAACCGTGATCGTAGCGTTTGTCGAGAAAAAGTAGTCGAACCAAAAACTGCCTGCCGTGGCATTTCCCTGGTTCTTCACGGTGGCTGAGACATCAATAGTGCCACCCGCCGTGCCACTAGACGGGCTGGTCACCGCCGTCACCACCAGATCGGGCAGGGGGGAGGTTGATCCCGAGATCACGATAGCATTAGCCGCTGCCTGTCCGTTGTTTGTTTCATCGCTCTCAGGCACCACCCCATTTCTATCGGCATAGGCACCCAGATAATACGTACCGGAGGTCAGGGTAGCCGGAATAGTAAGGGTAGCATTACAGTATAAAGTTGCACCAGCTGCTAGTGCTGGCATATCGCAGTACCAGTTAGGGTCATTATCCGAGGTCGTAATAGTCTTATCCGCAGAGAAAAAGAAAGAAACTCGGTAAGCGTCTGCCGTAGCATTCCCCTGGTTCTTCACAGCGGCGGAGAAACTAATGTTACCTCCAACTGTACCGATGGAAGGACTACTCACCGCAGTAACCACCAAATCGGGTTGAGAAATTGAGGTGCCGGCGAAGTTTGCCGTCACTTTCATCGATGCACTCATCGTAACCCGACAGCTGCCAGACTCGGTTATTACCGGGCAATCCGTACCCCAGCCCGTAAAGGTTGAACCCGTTGCCGGAGTGGCGGTAAGTGTGATGCTAATACCGTTGAGAAAGCTCGCCGAACAGGTGGCACCGCAGTCAATTCCCGCCGGGTTGCTGGTCACCGTACCGCTACCCGTGCCAGCCTTATTGACCGTCAGGTAATAGCTTCCCGCAGCGCCCGTCAGACTCAGGTCGAATTTGGCCACGAAAGCATCGTTTGCACCCGCATCAGCGCGATGTTGATTGACAACATTTGGAAAATCGGTGGAGGTGGTAGCCCCCGCCACATATAGGGCATCGGCGGTTACCGCCAGGGTGTAGGCTGCGTCATCACCACTCCCCCCCAGGTAAGTGGCGATTAGGGGGACAGTCGGGGGATGGAGCTTGAGATCCCTGATCAACTTAGCCACGAAGGCATCTTGGCTGCCCTTCAGTGCTTCCTGCGCCCCGGCAGTGGTTCCGGGAAAATTGGCAGACTTGGTCCATCCCGCTACATATACCGCATCGGCGGTGACAGCCAGGGTGAAAGGGACTTCATCACCACTCCCCCCTAGGTAGGTTGCCTGGTTCAGGGAGAGATCCTGTCCAAACAGAGCCACGAAGGCATCGCGTTCGCCATTCCGACGATCACCCCCCGGTGTCTCCTGGATCCCCCCTGCGGCTGGAAAATCGGTGGAGGTGGTCGTCCCCGCCACATACACGGCACCGGTGGTCACAGCTAGAGCATAGGCTCTATCATCACCTGTTCCCCCCAGGTGAGTAGCACGTGTCACGGTATGTAGATCCGGGCTGAGTTCAGCTACGAAGGCATCGTAGTCGGTTGTCTCCTTGCCGACGATCTGTGGAAAGTTGGTAGACCAGGTACTCCCGGCCACATACACCGCCGTAGCTACCCCGGTACCATCGGAGGCTACAGCCAGGGCGTGAGCCTTGTCCTCACCACTTCCGCCCAGGTAGGTGGCTTGGAACGGAGTGCGCAAATCCCGACTGAGCCTGGCCACAAAGGCATCGGAGATGCCCCCCCCAAAAGTTGCCTGTGCTCCGCCAGATGTGAAGGGGAAATCGCGGGTGGCGGTCCACCCCGCCACATACACGGCATCGGCGGTCACCGCCAGAGCCTCTGCCCGATCACCATCAATCCCTCCCAAGTAGGTGGATTGCTCCATGTGCAAGTTGAGGTCGAGTTTGGCCACAAAGGCATCGCTGCTCGCACCACCCCTCTTCGGCTGAGCTCCACCCATAACGCTGGGGAAATCCTTGGATTTAGTGTATCCCGTCACATACACGGCATCGGCAGTTACAGCCAGCGCACTGGCCCAATCTTTTTCACTCCCCCCCAAGTAGGTGGATTGAGTCCAGTTGTCAAGATCCCGAGTGAGTATGGTGACAAAGGCATCGCAGTCCGACATAACACTTTGGCAAGGGCCAGGTGGTGTGTCTTGCCACTCACCGCCGGAGGAAACAGGGAAGTTGCCGGAGCCGGTTCCTCCCGCAACATATACCGCATCGGCGGTTACGGCTAGTGCGTAGGCAATGTCACCGCTTGTTCCACCCAGGTAGAAGGACTGCAACAGTGGGTCGATGACCACCGACCGCGTCGAGTCATGTGCCCCCAAGGTGAATCCGTAGCGGTTCTTCGTCTCGCCGGCGAGGAAGTAGGCGACGGGGACGGGTTGCCGCTTGCCATTGATCTCCTGCCAGGCCACCGGAGCAGTGAAGGTAACGATTTGCCGGGCTGGAGAATCGTTGTTCGGCGAGGTCTCGACAGTGAGGGCACCATCGTTTCCCAGTGTCAGATGCCCACCCGCCACTTCGATGGCGATGGCCTGGGCATCGGCTTCTGGCGCAACGGTAAAGATTTTTTCCACGTTCTTGCCACGAGCGGCAAGACTGACCTCGACACCGTTCCAGACCTGACCAAGGCTCACCCGCTTCCAAGTTGGCACATTAGTCCGCCACTGGGCGGGATCATTGCCGTGGTAATGGTTCACCTTGGTCGGGGATAGGCCGTCACCTGCGGGTTTTGGTGTTCCATTCACGAATCGCTCTGTCACCACCCAAGCCGGGGTGTTCCCGGCGGCATCCGGCACCTGGGGGGCTTGGGATCCGTGGGAAAGCGACGCAGCACGAGGCGGGTTGAGACGCCACACCAGTTCACCGTCGCGGGTTACGAATAACGGCCCAGCCAGAGTTCGGGCCTGGAATCCAACCTTGGAATCAGTCTGGCCCTGGTTTTCCTCAAAAGGCACCGCCAACCCAGCCAAGGCCGCAGTGACCTGTGTCCGGCTGATGGATGGAGACGGCAAAGTGATAGACTGGGCAACGGTCGGAAGGAAGGCTGCAAGTCCTATCAACATTGCCAACCAGCAAACACAACGGATCGGTTTCAGCATGATCGATACTCCTTACGGACAACACACATATTACGAAAATTTGCTATCCCGCCCGGGGCGACTTGATCCAGGCTCTGGTTCCACCCTAATTGCCCCCCCGTTGCGGGAAACTTCATCCCAAGCCGGAAGGCTTGGGCGTTCACCCGTGTGAGTATCGCTGATTGGGGCAAAAAAACAATCGCTATCGAGGACAAAACTGAACCTATTTTTTACATGGCTGGCCGGGGATGTTTTCGTTGCATCATAAATGACACGGATTTTCGTGCCAAAGCGTGGTAACCTGATTATTGGACGGGAAACTCCTTCAAAACGGGTTAGATCCTATCCTCCATAATTCATAATTTTGGACGCGATCTCAATCGTCCGCAAAAGAGGGCATTTCAATGGCATGGCATGATGGCAACGGCGGACGGGGTGGATCCTGGGGTGGTGGCGCTAAATCAGGATCTGGGCCGGATATTGAATCTATGGTTCGGCAGGGGCAGGATCAGCTCAAGCAAATCCTGCCCAGTGGCAGCCCACTCGGAATGGTCTTTCCTGTCATTCTCGCCCTGGCAGGCCTGGGCGTATGGACGGCCTATTACACGGTGCCGAGTGACTCGGTCGCTGTCGTCCAGCGTTTCGGCAAATACATCAGTGACGTTCCGTCGGGATTGCATTTCAAACTGCCACTAGGTATTGACGTAGCAACCATCGTTCCCGTCAAACGGCAGTTGAAGCAAGAGTTTGGATTCGCAACCCCAGGTGCCATTGATCCGTACCAGAGTCCGCGTGATAAAAAGCAGGAAAAACGGGAAACAGAGATGGTGACGGGTGACTTAAACGCCGCGCTGGTGGAATGGGTTATTCAATACCGCATCTCGGATCCCGTTAAATTCCTTTTCGAGGTTCGAGAGCCCAGTGAAACCCTGCGCTATGTCTCCGAATCCGTCATGCGGGAAGTCGTCGGTGATCGCACCGTAGACGAAGTCATTACCATTGGTCGGCAGGAAATCGAATCGGAAGCGCTGGTCAAGATGCAGGCGCTCTCTACAAAATACGCCATGGGAATTAGCATTGACCAGGTGCAATTGAAGAACATCAATCCGCCCGCACCGGTGCAGGCGTCATTCAACGAGGTCAACCAGGCACAGCAGGAGAAAGAAAAGCTCATCAACGAAGCCCGGCGCGATTACAACAAGGTGATTCCATTGGCCGATGGCGAGAAGGATCAGCGGATCCGTGAAGCCGATGGCTACAGGCTCAAGCGGATCAATGAAGCGGAAGGCGATGTCGCTCGTTTCAGTGCTTTATTGGCGGAATACAACAAGGCACCGGAGGTCACTCGTCGCCGCATCTACATTGAGACCCTGCAGGAGATCATGCCTGGCATCGCTTCGAAAATTGTTGTTGATGAAAAAACACGCAGCATCCTGCCATTTCTGAATCTTGATGCTCGAAAGGGAGAAAGGCCATGAATAGTATCAGGCAAATTGCCCTGGTGGGGGTTTTGGGAATTGTGACATACGTCTTGACAGGTTCGATCTATACGGTGAGCGAAATTGAACAAGTGATTATCACTCAATTTGGCAAGCCGGTTGGTGATCCTGTCACTTCCGCCGGTCTAAAATTCAAAGTACCCTTTATCCAGTACGTCAATCCGATCGACAAGCGGGTTCTTGAGTGGGACGGCAATCCATCGGACATGCCCACCAAGGACAAGCTCTATATTTCTGTCGATCTCTTCGCTCGCTGGCGGATTACAAATCCTCTCCAATATTTTCTGAGGTTGCGCGACGAACGCAGTGCCCAGTCCCGCCTAGACGACATTTTGGGCAGCGAGACCCGCAACGCGGTGGCCAAACATGAGCTAATCGAGATCATCCGCACCACCAAGGATCGCGTGCCGCTACGCGACGCCATCCTGACCAGCGCGGAGCGGGATATGGGATCACTGGTACCAATCCAGAAGGGACGCAAACTGGTTGAACAGGAAATCTTTGCCGCAGCTGCCGAGAAGGTTCGCGTGTTTGGTATCGAATTGCTCGATATCCGGTTTAAGCGGATCAACTATAACGAAAGCGTGCGTCCGAAGATTTACGATCGAATGATTAGCGAACGGCGGCAGATCGCAGAACGCTTTCTGTCGGAAGGGAACGGCGAGGCGGCCAGGATCCGTGGCAATCGTGTGCGTGACCTGAACAAGATCCAGTCCGAAGCTTACCGTCAGGTCGAGGAGATCCGTGGTGTGGCAGATGCAAAGGCCACCGAAATCTACGCGAGTGCCTATAACCAGAGTCCTGAAGCAGTGGCATTTTACGAATTTACACGAACCATGCAGGCCTACAAGGTCATCATCGCCGAAAACACGACCCTTATCCTGTCCACAGACAGTGATCTATTTAAGTTCCTGAGGGGTATGACTCCGGACGGGCATGTCGGTTCGGCCCGAATTTCTGGTGATAATGCCCGCTAGGAGCCTGTCTGACTTAGCTCTCAACCGAAGCAATACCGTTCGCCCTTCGACAAGCTCAGGGCGAACGGTACCGGCCTAAGTCATACAGTCTCTTAGAGCATGATCTGGGCGCCAATCTCCACGACCCGGTTGGGGGGCAGGCTGAAATAGCTCGCGGCCCCTTCCGACTGGCGAAACATCCAGGCAAACAGGGTGGTGCGCCAGCGCGACAGGCCCCCCGGGCCATCGGTGATGGTGGCGCGGGCGACAAAAAAGCTCGTTGTCATGGGATCCATGTTGAGAGAATGGGACTTGTCAAACAAGACCGTGTTGAGATTGGGCTCTTCCCGAAAACCAAAATGCACGGCCATCGCCGAGAGACCGGGTGCCAGTGCCTGCGTTTGGATGCGTTTTTCGGGGGCGATACGCGGGACGTTCTCGGTGACCACATGCAGAAAAATAATCTCTTCGTGCAGGACTTTATAATGTTTGAGGTTATGAAACAGAGCACTCGGAACCAGCTCGGGATCCGAGGTGAGATAGACCGCCAGCCCTGGTACGACAGTGGCGTCGAGACGGGGCCAGGCGAGGAAATCGGTGACTGCGATGTCCAATTGGCGCCGTTGCACGGACATCAGATCGCTACCTCTTTTCCAGGTCGTGAGCATGGTGTAGATACCCAATCCCAGCAACAGAGGCACCCAGCCACCGTCCGCAATCTTGGTGAGATTTGACCCGAAAAACAGCCATTCAAAACCACCCAGCGTGAGAAACGCGGACGTAAACGCCAACCGTGCCCGGCGGCTGGGCAGCACCGGGATAAGAAACAGGGTCAATAGGGTTGTGATGATCATGGTGCCCGACACGGCAATACCATAGGCCGCCGCCAATGAAGCCGAGGATCCAAATTCGAGAACGATCCAGAGTACCGCCACCAGCATCAGCCAGTTGATACTCGGAATGTAGATCTGTCCGCGTTCGGTGTCCGAGGTATGGAGGATTCTCAAGCGGGGCAGGTAGCCAAGCCGGGAGGCTTGCAGCGTCATCGAATAGGCCCCGGAGATGGTGGCCTGAGAGGCGATTACGGTGGCTGCGGTGGCCAGTATCACGAGCGGCAGCGTCAGCCAGTCCGGTGCCAGGAGGTAAAAGGGATTGCTGACGGCGCTGGGATTCCGCAACACCAAGGCTCCCTGGCCAAAATAGTTGAGGAGCAGGGAGGGGCACACCAACAAAAACCAGGCGAGGCGAATTGGCCGGGGGCCGAAATGGCCCATATCGGCATAGAGAGCCTCGCCACCCGTCAGGGCCAGGAATACCGCGCTCAACAGCAGGAAGGCTGAACCGGGTTGATTGAGGGCAAAACGCAGGGCATAACGGGGATCGAGGGCCGCCAGCACCGCAGGAGTTTCGAGGATGCTGAGCGTTCCGAGACAAGCCAACACCAGAAACCATAGCAAGGTGACGGGACCAAACAAACGCCCCACCCGTTCGGTTCCTTGGCGTTGAATCAGAAATAAACCGATGAGAATGACAACGGTGATGGTCACCACCCACTGGTCGAACTGGTGGGTGACGACACTCAGGCCTTCCACCGCAGACAACACCGAGATGGCCGGGGTGATCATGGCGTCCCCATAAAACAGCGCTGCGGCGAAAATGCCCGCGCTGATGAAGATCTTTGACCACCGGGAGGTGGAGCGAACGAGCCGATGCACCAGGGCGGTCAGCGCCAGCACACCGCCTTCCCCCTGGTTGTCGAGGTGCAGCATGAACCAGACATATTTGACCGATATAATCATCAACACCGCCCAAAAAATGGCCGAGAGGGCGGCGAATACCTGAACCTCACCCAACGGTAAGCCATGGGGGCCGTTGAACACCTCCTTGAAGGCGTACAGGGGGCTGGTGCCGATGTCACCATAGACGATGCCCAAGGCGGCCAGTGCCAGAGTGCCCGTCCGGCGAGGGATCATCCGGCGATCACGGTTGGAATCATTTTTCATGAAAAAAACTCAAAAATTTTTCCCATTCTAGCGCGAGGAGGCGGGTTCGTCCTTCCTAATCCACCCGCTTTACTCGGGATGACATTTGTTCTCGACTTCGTGAACCCCTTAGAATCCTCCTTGGAATCCCATTTTATTTACCCGGGGCCTTGTCATGCGCATGAGTCGATTTCCCATTTCCACGACCAAAGAAACCCCCGCCGACGCCGATGTCATTAGCCATCGGCTGATGTTGCGGGCGGGTCTGATCCGCCGCCTGGCGGCCGGGCTCTATACCTGGATGCCGCTGGGGCTACGGGTGTTGCGCAAGGTGGAAGCCATCGTCCGGGACGAGATGAACCGCGCTGGGGCGCTGGAGTTGCTCATGCCGGCTGTGCAACCCGCCGAATTATGGCAGGAATCCGGCCGCTGGGAACATTACGGCCCGGAGCTGCTGCGCTTCAAAGACCGCCACCAGCGGGATTTTTGCTTTGGCCCGACCCACGAGGAGATTATTACCGATTTGGCCCGCAATGAGCTGCGTTCCTATAAGCAATTACCGGTCAACTATTACCAGATCCAGACCAAGTTTCGCGACGAGATCCGTCCGCGTTTCGGGGTGATGCGGGCCCGGGAATTTCTGATGAAGGACGCCTATTCCTTTCACCTTGATGTGGCGTCACTTCAGGAGACCTATGAGCGGATGTACGAGGCCTATGCCAACATCTTCCGCCGTTGTGGTCTCAGCTATCGGGCCGTGCAGGCCGACACCGGCAGCATCGGCGGCCATGCCTCGCATGAATTCCATGTCCTGGCGGAGGCCGGCGAGGACGCCATTGTCTTTTCCACCGGCAGCGATTACGCGGCCAATCGCGAACTCGCCGAGGCGCTGGCCCCCACGGAAGGGCGGCCAGCGCCTTTGGAACCCCTCCGCAGCGTCGAGACCCCCGGCCAACAGAGTATCCTGGAGGTCAGCACCCATCTGGGCGTGCCGGCCAGCCGCTGCCTCAAGACCCTTTTGGTGGAAGGCCAGGAGACACCCGTGGTGGCGTTGGTCTTGCGGGGTGACCACGAACTCAACCTCATCAAGGCCCAACGCCTGTTCGAGGTCGCAACCCCGCTGCGCATGGCCAGTGAGGCGGCGATCCGGGAGGCCATGGGGTGCGGGATAGGCTCGCTGGGCCCGGTGGGTCTGACGATTCCCCTGGTGGTAGACCGGAGCGCGGCGGCGGTCGCGGATTTCGTCTGTGGTGCCAACCAGGACGGCCAGCATCTCATGGGGGTCAATTGGGGACGCGATCTGCCCGAACCCAGAGTGGCGGATCTTCGCAATGTCGAGGCCGGCGACCCCAGTCCCGACGGCCAGGGGATTTTGACCCTCGTGCGCGGCATCGAAGTCGGCCATATCTTCCAGTTGGGCCAAAAATACAGTGAAACACTCGGTGCCAGGGTTCTCGACGAACAGGGCCAGTCCCGGGCCATGACCATGGGGTGTTACGGCATTGGGGTGTCCCGGGTGGTGGCGGCCGCCATCGAGCAACATCACGATGCCGCCGGGATTCTCTGGCCAGCCCCCATCGCACCCTTTCAGGTGGCGCTCTGTCCGATGAAGTTCCACCGCTCCGAACGGGTTCGCGAGGCCAGCGAGCGGCTTTACCGGGAACTCACCGCAGCGGGCCTGGAGGTGCTGCTGGATGATCGCGATGTCCGGCCCGGGGTGATGTTTGCCGATATGGAGCTGATCGGCATCCCGCACCGGCTGGTCGTCGGAGAACAGGGTCTCGATCAGGACAAGATCGAATACCGGGGACGCCAGGAGAGCGTGAACCAGTGGCTGCCCCGTCAAGAAGCCCTGACGGCTTTTCTGGTCGAGCGGCTACGAGAGAGCGGGGTGATGGTGTCATAATCCCTCTAATCAATACAGGAGACCACTCGTGACAATTTGGAAACGTAATCCTCCCACAGCTTCAACCCCATCGGACGTACCGCCCGCCATGCCCCAACCCAAAACCTATCTGGTGCTGTCGGTGGTGGGTCAGGATCGGCCAGGGATCGTCCGGGAACTCTCCCACCTGATCGCCGAACAGGGCTGCAACATCGAAGATAGCCGGATGGCCGTACTGGGCGGGGAATTTGCCGCGATTATCCTATTGGAAGGGCGCTGGAACACCCTGGCAAAAATCGAAAACGCCCTGCCGGAACTGGGCCGCAGCCTGGATCTCACCTTGTTTGCCAAACGCACCGGCCCCCGGCCAGCCGATCGCAACCTCTTGCCCTACGCGGTGGAAGCGGTGTCGATGGATCATCCGGGGATTGTGCATAGCTTGGCGGATTTTTTCGCCACCCGTGACATCAACATCGAGGAGATGTCGACCCACGCCTACCCCGCCCCCCATACGGGTACGGCGATGTTTTCCGTCCACATGACCGTGGGCATTCCCGCCGGAACACACATTGCCGGGCTGCGCGAGGAGTTCATGGATACCTGTGACGCCCTGAACCTTGACGCGGTTCTGGAACCCTTCAAGAGCTGATTGACCCTGGCGGCGCTCAGGGAAATACCCTGAGGCCACCCCGGCGATTAGTCGGCCTTGTTGTCTTTCAGGTAGGAACCACAGCGAGGCTCAAGATAGGCCCGGTAGCCTGTCCGCTGATAAATATAGGGATCTTGCAAGGCCCCGTCGGGCAGATCCCGAGCATAGCGCAGGCTGGCGGCCGAGGCGCTGAGATCGATGACCAGGTCGATGGTGGCGATGGTCGGTGACAGGATGGCCAGCAGATACCACTCCACGGCGAAGAATCCGGTTACCAGCATGGCGCTGGTGCTACTCACCGGCCCCACCACCGGCAGCACGACGTAATTACCCGGATCCAGCCCGGCGATACAGAGGGCCTCGGTGAATTCCACCTCGGTGCGTTGAATGCCAAGCCGGCTGGCCGGATCCCAGACACCCACGAGACCCACCGTCGAGTTGATCAGGAAGCGTTGCAGCGAGGCCCAGGCCGCCTGGCCATCTCCCACCATCCAATTGGTGACGACAAACTCAGGCTCGATCACGTTGGCATAGATGTTTTGTCCGGCTTGTTTGAAGGGTTTTGGCAGGTTTTTTTCCAGCCAGTCCGCCAGCGGTTCAACGACCTGAAACACCAGCCATTGGTTAAGACCGAACAGCTTGCGGTTGATTGCCTCGTGGGGATCATTGTAGGGGAGCGTGGCCGCCTCCGGAGAGAGGGCCGGGGGGGCTGTATCGGCAGCCTGGACCGTAAAAGGGGGTGAAAAATCCGCCAGGGCTGTTGCGGTTGGCGCGCCGCCTAGCGCGAGCAAGGTGGATAAAAATAACATTCGTGGTTTCATACAAGACCTTCATAAAGTGTGAAAGGGCGGGATCCAATTTATTATGGCCACCAGCGTAAAGTCGCGCAGGTAGGCACCACGGGAAGCCCAGGAAATGAGCCCTCAGGCCATCGAACACAGAGTTCACGCATCAACATTGCGCGACTTTACGCTGGTGG
>JBAXSA010000030.1:0-17043 GCA_037130945.1 Pseudomonadota bacterium
CCACCAGATCGGCCAGGGCGTACCAGGGGGCAGGATCCTGTTGCCAACCCGGCCACACCAGCCGGTCTTCGATCATCAATCGGTGGGCCTGATCGCGCAGTGCTTCGCCGAGGGGTCCGTCGCCGAGCAGGATCAGCCGCCAGCGCCGTCCCCCGATCACGGGTGGGAGCCGCGCCAGGGCTTCTAGCAAATAGCGGTGACCCTTGACCGGCACAAAGCGCCCCGGTGTCAGCAACAGCCAGTCGTCCCCAGCCCCCAGCGTTTTCCGCAAGGCCGCCCGTTCTTCCTCCCCGACCGGGCGCGGGGCATCGGCAAAATTGTAGAGATGAAACACCCGACGCCGGGGAAATCCCTGTTCGATCAGGTAATCGCACAGTCCCCGGGTATTGGCGACCCAGGCGTGGGCATGGCGGTAGCCGTCCAGCTTGTAATAGCCCCCCAGACGCGCCAGATGCACCGGGCCGCGCCGGGAATCCAGGCGGGTCAGGCGAGTGGCCCGGCCCATGTAGGTCTGAACCAGGGCCGGGCGTTCCCGGCGAATCCAGCGGGCCACCGCCCAACGCGACCAGGGATCCCAGACGGTGAGGAGCGGCAAGGGTGTCACCGCCCTGTCTCCCCAGGGAAGCTGGGCCAGCTCGGAGCCCTGACGAATCCCGATCCCCACGGCTTCGCCCTGTTCGTGAAGCGCCTGGGTGAGCCTAAAACACCAACGTTCCGCGCCACCCAGCGTGCGGCTGCCGATCAGATGCAGGGTTTTCATCATGGCTCACCGCCCTCCCTCGCTTGGGCCAGCACCGTCTGGTAGACCGCCAGATTGCCCTCGACCATCCGGTCTACCGAGAACTCGCGGGCAATGAGCTGGCGGCCTCCCTCCCCCAAGCGCCGACGCAATGCCTCGTCGGCCAGCAGGTCGATCATGGCAGTGGCCAGGGCTGTGGCATCCCCCGGCGGAATCAGCCGGCCGTTCTCGCCCTCCCGCACCGCCTCGGGCATACCACCGGCCCGGCTGGCGATGATCGGCACCCCGGCGGCCGCCGCCTGGAGCAGCGCAATCCCCAAACCCTCCCGCCACGCCGGGTGGACGAGAAGATCCAGGCCAGGCAGAAAGTCCGCCAGATCGGATCTAAAACCCGCCCAATGCACCACCGAGGTGAGCCCCCGCCGTCCGGTTTCGCGTTCGAGAATTTTTTGTAAAGGCCCCTGCCCAAAGCACACCACCCGAAGGCCCGGAAAACGCGCCAGCACCGCAGGCAGCGCAGCCAGGAGCAGACGATGCCCCTTGCGCTCGATGAGCTGGGCGATCATGCCGATCACCAAAGCCTCCTCGGGAATGCCAAAGGCGGCAGCAAATAGCCGGCGGTCACGCGGGGCCTGAAAGGGCGCGGCCTCCAGGGCGCTCCGGACACAAACCACCCGCTGGGGTGCCACGCCTTCCGCAATCAGCACTTGGCGGATGGCCTCCGAGATGCTGATGATCCGGTCGTATAGCCGGTATTTCAGGGCCACCCAGAGGCGTGGCTCGGGGTTGTCGACCCGCCGCGACAGCACCACTGGCACTCCGGTCAATCGTGCCGCCAGTCCGCCCCACAGATCCGCCCCGCGCCGGGAATGAAGATGCAGCAGATCCGGGCGGCAACGGCGGATGACGGCCGCCAGCCGTCCGGCCAGCGCCACTTGAGTATCGCTCATCGGCAGGGGAATGATTTCGGCCACGAAACGGCGGGCGGGCTCGGCGAGCGCGGCATCGGGTGGACAGGCCAGGAAGCTTTCCACCCCGCGATGCTTATTATTAAAACCTTCCAGCAGATACAGCACCTGCTGGGCACCCCCATAGAGATGGCGGCCGGCTTCGACATGCAGCACCCTCATGCGGCAGCCACGGCCAGATCCAGGGTTTTTAGGACTTCTCCAGGGGTAATCGCCGCCATGCAGGAATAGGCCCCCCCACAGGTCGGTCGACGCCGGCAGGGTGAACAGGGCCGACGGTGATACAACACCCGCGCCTGCGGCAATCCGGTCTCCAGATAGGGCCGGGTGGCACCAAAGAGCAACACCGTGGGCCGCTGAAAGGCCAGCCCCATGTGACTCAGGCCGGTATCAACCCCGATCACTCCGGCGGCCTGTTCGATGACCGCTGCGGCTTGGGTCAGGGAGGTCTGCCCGGCGAGATTTACCACCTGTGGCATCCCCTCGGCCAGTATCGCCGCTGCGTCGCGATCCCCTGGCCCCCCGAGAATCACCATGGATCGTCCCCAACGCGCCCCAAGTTGTGTCATGAGCGATCGCCACTCGGCTAAAAACCAGTGCTTTTGTGGCCGGGTGGTAAAGGGACACAGCACCCAGTAGGACCCTGCGAGATCCTCTTTTTGGCCCTTTTGACCCTGTTGACGCTGCGCGGCCCACCCCTGGCGATCCGTTTCGGGGATACCGACCCGAGGTGCCATCTCGTCCGCCGCCAGCCCCAATCGCTCGGCCAGATAGCGGTATTCCGAGGCAAAGACCCGGGGGTCTCCCGCTCGCGGTTCGACATGGGTCATCAGCCACGCCGAGCCCTCCCGCGAACCCAGACCGATCCGCACCGGGGCCTGGCTCATCCCAGTCAGAACGCCGCTCTTGAGCAACCCCTGGAGATCCAGTGCCCAATCAAATCGGGGTTTTTTTAAGGCTGACCGGAACTGGCTTATCTCATCAAACCATATCCGGTAGTGACCGGCCTTTCGCAGTTCGGCCCAATGCCGGCGCGGCCAGGCGATCACGCCATCGAGACCGGGATGATGCCGCACCAGGGGTGCCAGTTCGCTTTGCACCAGCCACTCGATGCGGGCCGCCGGGTAGCGGTGGCGCAGGGCCGTTGGCAACCCGGAGGCCATGACAATGTCGCCAATGGCACTGAGGCGCACCAGCAGGATGGCGCGCGGTTCGGGCAATTCCCGGATCGGGGGAGGAGACATGGCTTCAGAAACGACCAGGGGGCCTCAGGCCCCCCGTTGATATCAGTGATATCAGATAGGGACGTCTCTCACGTCAGGAACAGCCGCCGCCGCCACCCCCACAGCCGCCACTGCTACAGCCGCCGCTACTGCCGGATGAGGGCAGGTTGTTGAAAACAAAGCTGGCACCGCCATTGCCGCGGTCGACAAAGTCAATCTCCACGCCCCGTAAATAACCAATGGTGTCTTCGTCAACCACCACCTTGAACTGCTGGTAATCCAGCACCCCGTCGTCGGGGTTGATGCAATCTGTGAAGGTCATGCCGAAACTCATGCCACTGCAACCGCCGGGGCTGGCAAATACCCGCACCCCCTGAACATTGTCTTCGACCTGGGTGAGCAGTTCGGCCATCTTGATCTGGGCCGGGGAGGTCAGTCGGATATCGCTTTGGGTTAATGCAACACTCATAAAAAGATTCTCCAAAATAATCTAAACAATCGAAACAAAGTCAGTCAGTCAACGATGGGGCAATGGGTTCAATTCTAGCCGACCACAGCCACCGGCCGCCACCCGGACTGACTCTGCCGAGGGCGAGACGGCATGCGATGCGACGGCACCAGAGCCTCAAGATGGTGCTTGGCATCCTTGAGATGCTGGCCCCAATGCCGGTAATAACTGAAACAAAGATCAGACAGCGCCCGCTCTGGCCGGGTTTCCCACAGGGCTAGTGCCTGTTTGAGTTCGCAATAAATATCGGTGAGATCATCGGCCAGGCTGCCAGTCATGGTGTGGAAATCGCCGGCCTGATCAAAAGGCTGCCAATAGCCGTCATTTTCCCCCAACAAGGCCAGAAGTTCTGCAAATAGTTCAAAACGCGCATCGAGATTGGGATCTGGTGGCGTTTCCGTCCGGGCCCGGGCCCCCTCATGACCCGAGATCAAAACAGCGGCATCGAGCCGCATCAACAGGCCGACCAGGGACGCCAGCCAGCGCGGATCAGCCACCTGACAACCTTCAATCAAGGCACAATACTGGCGGGACAACGCCGCCACGGATTCACATGCTTGTGTCATGTTGACTCGTTCCACCGATGTTCCCATCACAGGACGCCTTTTGTACACGACCTTAAATCAATTCCTTGAAATTGTAGTCAACAACGAGATTTTTTGAATGGTGGCGGGGTGAATTTAATACATTAGGGTGGCCCGGGAATCCACTCAACGCCAGATACCCCGTGACCTCTTCGCGGTCGTGGTAGAGCTGGCGCAGTGCCAGCCGGTGCCGCAGATGCGCGGCGGTCAGGCGCTCCTCGATCAACTCCCGGCAGCGCTCCACTTCCTGCCAGCGCCGCTTCATCGGTAGCTTGAGGTTGAACATGGCAGCGCGGCAGGCACCGGCAGTGGCCCAGTCGGCGATGAGTCGGGCCACACGGAGGGGTTGTTCGAGCAAGTCGCAGACCAGCCAGTCGACCGGCTTGGCGGGTCGGTAGCCAAAGCCATCTTCGCGGCGATGGTCGACCAGGCCGGTGTCGTAAAGTCCCGGGTCGAGAGGGCCATTGTCGACGGCGGTGACGTGGAGGTGGTGGTTGACCAGCAGGCGAGTCCAGCCGCCGGGAGCAGCGCCCAGATCGACGGCACACATGCCGGGGCACAGGCGCTTTTCGCGTTCGTCGCCGAGAAAGAAGTAGAACGCCTCTTCGAGCTTGAGAGCCGAGCGGCTAGGGGCACCGCGCGGGAAGCGCAGGCGTGGGATACCCATGAACCAGGGGGAACTGTTGCGCGGATCGGCGAGGCCGATGAAGGCGTCGGTGCTGTCAAGAAATAAGAGGTGAAGGTGGGGCAGCGCCACATCGCTCTCGCGCAGCAACCCCTTGCCGCGCAGCGCGGAGGCAAGAGGTTTGGAGAATTGGCGGGCGAAGGTGAGCAGTTCTTTTGCCTCGTTGGTGTCGGCGCTCTCCACCGAGATGGCAGAAACGCATTGCCCGGCGAGTATCGCAAGCAGCGGGGTGATGCGATCCGCGATGGGCAACGGCGGCAGGTGCCGTGCCGCGACCATCTGGCGGGCGAAGACCAGCGAGTTCCACGGCAGCTCCTGTGCCAGACGCCACGCCGCCCCGGGTTCCGGTACCACGAACTCCACAAAGGCGCTCCCGGGCCGGGTACGGCAGTAGCCGCTCACCCCCAGCGCCCCTGCCACCGCCTGGATCTCGGCGGCGCACTCCCCCTCAAACCCGGCCCGGCAGTAAAGCAGCAGGCTAGTCAGCGTATCGATCACGATGGGCGATTCGTCCGCCGCGTCCGTAGCCAGTCGATAAGCCCCTGAGTCGAGCGATCATGAGACTGGGTGACGACGGGATTTTTGAGTTCCTCAAAAATCACCCCCGCCAGTTGTTTGCCAAGTTCCACGCCCCATTGATCGAATGAATTGATCCCCCATAGCACCCCCTGGACGAAGATGCGGTGTTCATAGAGGGCGATCAGTGCCCCCAGGGTCTCGGGCGTGAGGCGTTCCATCAGAATGCTGGTGGTCGGGCGATTGCCGGGAAACGTCTTATGAGCGGCCATCATAGCCAGCGCCGTGCCAGACAAGCCCTTGGCCCGAAGCTCGGCTTCGGCCTCGGCGCGGGTGCGACCCACCATCAGCGCCTCGGTTTGGGCGAGGAAATTGGCCAGCAAGGCGTCCTGCTGATCGCCCTGTTCGCAATGGCTGTGGGCCGAGGCAATAAAATCCGCAGGGATCAGCTCGGTACCCTGATGGATTAGCTGGTAAAAGGCGTGCTGACCGTCGGTGCCCGGCTCGCCCCAGATCACGGGCCCGGTGTGGTAATTCACCGGAGTCCCGTCGCGGGTTACCCGCTTGCCGTTGCTTTCCATGTCGCCCTGTTGCAAATAGGCCGGCAGGTATTTTAAAAATTGATCGTAGGGCAGAATGGCCTGGGTGCGGGCACCCGCAAAATTGACGTACCAGAGTCCAATCAGCCCGAGAATCACCGGCAAGTTACGCTCCAGTGGGGTTTCGGCGAAATGCCGATCCATCGCCTCGGCCCCCGCCAGCAACTGTCTAAAATGCTCCATGCCCACCGCCAGGGCAATCGGCAAGCCGACCGCCGACCAGAGGGAATAGCGGCCGCCTACCCAGTCCCAGAACTCGAACATCTGTTCAAGGCCAATGCCGAACTGGCGGACGGCCTGGGCGTTGGTCGAAACCGCCACAAAATGCCGCTCGATGGCTCGCTCGTCGCCGAGGCTGGCGAGTGTCCAGGCCCGTGCTGCCTGGGCGTTGGTGAGGGTTTCCCAGGTTGTGAAGGTTTTGGAGGCAATCACGAACAGGGTGGTTGCGGGATCTAGCGGCCGCAAAGTTTCAACGAGATGGCTGGGATCGACGTTGGAGACAAAATGCATCCGCAAGCCCGATTGGTAGGGTTTTAAGGCCTCGCAGACCATCAGGGGGCCGAGATTCGAGCCACCGATCCCGATGTTTACGACATCCCGGATGGCTTGGCGCGTAAAACCCCGCCAGGCACCCGAACGCACCGCCCCAACAAAACCCGCCATCTGCGCCAACACCCGCTGGACATCCCCGGTGACATCCTGGCCATCCAGGTCAACGGGCCGGGTTGATCGCAGCGCCACATGCAGCACGGCGCGGTTTTCGGTGAAATTGATTCGCTCGCCGGCAAACATCTTGCCAATCCAGCCCGGCAGATCGACCGCCCGGGCCAGGTCAAACAAGCGCCGCAGGGTCTCATCGGTGACGCGATGTTTAGAATAATCCACAAACAACCCGGCAGCCTGTCCGGTCAGGCGCGGAAAACGCCCCGGATCGTCCCGGAACAGATCCCGCAAATGAACCTCGGTCATCTTTTGCCAATGCTGTGCCAGGGCTGCCCATTCAGGCCGGTCGGTTAAGCGGGTCATGGTACTTCTCCCTCGTCACCATCCATCTGGTTACGCCAGTTCTGATCATCCCGGTCGAACAGCCGGTTGGCCTCCAATGGGCCCCAGCTCCCCGCCGGATAGGTATGAATGAACTCCCTTTCGACAGCCCAGACCTTCATGATCGGGTCGACCACCCGCCAGGCCCAATCGACCTCGTCGGAGCGCAGGAACAGGGTATGATCGCCCTCCATCACATCCAGCAACAGAGCCTCGTAGGCGTCAATGGGGGTGTCCCGGAGACTGCACATGCCGGCGTCGAGACGGGTGGTGTGGGCGCGCATCTCCAACCCCGGATCTTTGATCTGAAGTTCCAGGCGCAGGCATTCATGGGGCTGAAGCGTCATCAACAGCCAATTCGGGGGCAGCCGGTCGATGGGGGTTTCACGGAATAGCTGTTGGGGGGGATGACGAAAGCGGATGCTGATGGTGGCAATGGATTCCGCCAAACGCTTGCCGGTGCGAAGATAAAACGGCACCCCCCGCCAGCGCCAGTTGTCAATGTAGAGTTTCAGCGCCGCGAAGGTTTCCGTAGTGCTGCCGGCGGGCACCTTGGGCTCTTGCTGATAACCAGGCACCTTCTCGCCCTGGATCGTCCCGGCCCGGTACTGGGCGCGAAAGGCATGGGCATGCACGGCGGGTTTTGGGATCGGACGAATCGAGCGCAGCACCTTGACCTTCTCGTCACGCAGGGACTGGGCGTCGAGACTTGCTGGCGGCTCCATGGCCACCAAGGTGAGTACCTGGAGCAGATGGCTCTGAATCATGTCGCGTAGCGCCCCCACGCCATCGTAAAAAGCCGCGCGTTCCTCGATGCCACGGGTTTCGGCATGGCTGATCTGGACGTGATCGATGTAGTTGCGATTCCACAAGGGTTCCAGCATCAGGTTGGCGAAGCGAAACACCAGCACGTTCTGAACCGTGTTTTTACCCAGATAGTGGTCGATGCGATAAATCTGGTCTTCCCTAAAATGCCGGTAAAGCGCCTGGTCAAGGATCTGGGCACTTTCCAGGTCGTAGCCGAAAGGCTTTTCCACGACGAGCCGGGACCAACCCCGATCCTCCCGGTTGAGGCCAAGCCGGGCCAGATGCCCGGCAATCGCTCCATATTGCCCCGGGGCCACGGCCATGTAAAACACATGATGGCGGGGAAAATCGCTGGACGCCATCAACAGGCTGGCCATGGCCGTAAAACTCTGGGGATCGTCAATGTCTCCCCGCACAAAATGGAGGCGTTCGGACAATCGTGCCAGAACCTCCCCGATCAGCTCATCTCGCGTTTCACCCTTCAAGGACTCTGCGACCTCACGGCGCCAATCCCCATGGCTCCAGTCACGCCGTCCAAAACCGATGATCCGCATGTCAGCGGGTAACCGAGCAGCCGCCTCCAGGTGATAGAGGGCTGGCATCAGCTTGTGGCGAGCCAGGTTGCCCGTGGATCCAAAAATCACCAGGGTGCAAGGTTCAAACATGGATTGTTTCTCCAAACCAGGGCTTGAGGGATACTATGAGGGATTTTCCCACATTCTCTGGCCTTGTATCAGATTTATGGAACCATCCAGCCATTCTCTCCACCGCCCCTTGCGCATTCTGTTTGCCACCTCCGAGGTCTTTCCACTCGTCAAGACGGGAGGTCTGGCCGATGTCTCCGCCGCCCTGCCGGCAGCCCTCAGGATCTTGGGCCACGATGTCCGTCTGATTCTGCCGGCCTATCCACAGGCCCTGGAGCGGTTGGGGCCCACCCAGGAGGTGATGAGGCTGGAACCCCCGGCCTTGAACGCCATGGCCCGCATTCTGCTGGGCCAGACGACCGAGGGTATGCCGGTCTATCTGGTCGATGCCCCCAACTATTTCGACCGGGGGGGTAATCCCTATACCGACATGAGTGGCCGGGACTGGGGCGATAACCCCGACCGCTTCGCGCTCTTTGCCCAGGCGGTGGTGGCACTTTCTCATCGGGATCAGGGCGAGGCGTTTTTTTGCCCCGATCTAGTGCATTCCAACGATTGGCAAACCGGGCTGATCGCCCCACTTCTAGCCAGTCACCGGAACCGGCCCGCCACGCTGTTTACGGTGCATAATCTTTCTTATCAGGGGATCTTCGATGCCGCGACCTTTCAGCGACTCCACCTGCCTCGCTATCTCTGGTCTATCGATGGTCTGGAATTCTTTGGCCGCATGTCCTTTATCAAGGGGGGCATCCATTGCTCCGATTTTGTCACCACCGTCAGTCCCACCTATGCGAGCGAGATCCGCTATTCAACACTGGGCTACGGGCTAGAGGGCCTGTTCCGTCATCTGGGCAACCGTTTCGAGGGCATCCTCAACGGCATCGATCATGATGTGTGGAACCCGGCGACCGACCCCTACCTGGTGCATCCTTACGACATTGAGCGTTTTAGCGAGCGTTTTGAAAACAAGCGGGCACTCCAGCGGGAATTCGGGTTGCCAGAATCCCATCATGTCTTGTTGCTGGGCTATATCGGCCGGCTCATCGAACAAAAGGGCATCGATCTGATCCTGCAAATCCTGCCGGGCCTGATGGAGCGACAGGATATTCAGATGGTTTTTCTCGGGTCTGGCGAGGCGGGGTTCGAGGAGGCTCTGCTCGATGCCCAATCGCGGCATCCCGGCCGGGTGGGTGTCTTTGCCGGCTATGACGAGGGCAAGGCTCACCGCATCGAGGCCGGCTGCGACAGCTTTCTCATGCCGTCCCGTTACGAACCCTGCGGACTCAACCAGCTCTATAGCCTGCGTTATGGCGCGGTGCCGATCGTCCGGCGCACCGGCGGGTTGGCCGATACGGTTGTGGACGCCAGCTTCAACAACCTGGCCAATCACAGTGCCTCGGGTTTCGTCTTTGAGTTTGCGGATCCCTCCGGCCTGTGGCAGGCGGTGGATAGAGCCTATCAGTATTGGCGGTATTCAACGGATCACTGGCGTCAGATTGCCATCACCGGCATGCGTCAGGACAATAGCTGGACGGCCAGGGCCCGCAAATATGAGGAAATCTATCGCCGGGTGGTTTCTCTTCAATCCGGTTTTTAATTTTAGGCCTTTCGGTTGATTGGGTGCGGCTCTTTTGAAACGACGCATGAACGCCTAAGAATCAGTTTCGTTTAGGCCAATTTCATTGCAATCGGGTGAACCGGGATTTCGGCAGCTTCCGATCAGTGGCTGAGAGTGTCGTGGGTTAAACGGATAGCCCTCAATTCTTTTCAACCGTGATCTCGACGCGCCGGTTCTGCTGCTGACCTTGCGGATTGTCGCTACCGTCGGGGTTGGTGTTCGCATCAACGGGCTTCGTCTCACCGAAGCCACTGGTCGTGATGCTAGATACAGCAACACCTTTCTTTCTAACCAGCCAGTCTTTGACTGCCTGGGCGCGCCGTTTTGAAAGCTCGTAGTTTGCTCTCTGCGAGCCTTTGGAATCGGTGTGTCCTTCGATGAGTACCTTGCCCTCGGGAAACTGTGCTATCACTGTCCCGACCTTGTCGAGAGTTTGCTCCGCTTCGGACTTGATCTCGAATTTACCGAAATCAAAAACCACGTCGCCTTCGAGTTTCATGGTGACGGCGTTTTCGTTTTCCTTTACCTGAAGCTCCTTGCGGGTGGCTTCCTCGATCTGCAGTTGTTTGCGTTGCAACTCCAATTGCTTCTTATCCAGATCGAGCTGCTGCCTATCGAGCTTGATCTGCTTTTTTTGAGTCTCAAGTGGGATTAGGGTTTCCTGCGCAAGCACTGTAGATAAGCATGACCACGCTAGCAGCGATGTGCAGATTGATAATCCGGTAAACAGACGAAATTGTGATGGATTCATAATCATAATCTATTCTCTTTTGAGTTGGGTGAAAGTTAGGGAGTATTGAGGTTAGGGAGTATTGAGGATACGGATTTATTGAAAGCAACTCTGTTCGCTGGCGCACATTTCCACTAACCTTCCCATGCTCATGCCATTACACACAAGTCTGGTGACTTAGGAGAATCAAGGACTTGCGGAGCCTATGCGAGGGACTTCCGAGGATGCCTGCAAGTGACAGGCAACCTAAAATCAATGGCTTACGGCATCCATAGCCAGGCACTCGGCGAAGATGTGTGTAATGGCATGTTATGTCACCAAGCACGGTGGCCCGCACGGATCGCACCCTGAAGGTGCTCGCCCTCTCGACACTCTGGCCATGATTTACAACATCCTCCGCAACCGGTAGAGACAGGCCTGGGCCTGGCGGGGTGTGAGCTGGTCGGGATCAATAGCACGGAGCGCCTCCAGGGCCGGAGGATCGGGTTCGGGAAACAGCGACAACTGAACGGCTTGGCGAGCGGTATGGCGGTACGCCGAGTCCTCGAGTTCCCGCAACCGGCCCCGCGCCCGATCAATGACCGCCCGCGGCACACCCGCCAGGGCCGCAACTTGAAGACCGTAGCTCTGGCTGGCCGGGCCTTCCTGAACGTTGTGCAGAAAAACAATGCCGTCCTGATGTTCAATGGCCTCGAAGTGGCAGTTGGCGATACCAGGATATTCCTCGGGCAGGGTCGTCAATTCAAAATAATGCGTAGCAAACAGCGTAAAAGCCCGCAAGTGCTGGAGTTCCACCGCTGCCGCCCAGGCCAGTGACAGGCCATCGAAGGTGCTGGTGCCGCGTCCTACCTCATCCATCAGCACCAGGCTTTGGGCCGTGGCGTTGTGCAGGATGTTGGCGGTCTCCTCCATCTCCACGAGAAAGGTCGAACGCCCGCCAGCAAGATCGTCCGAGGCTCCGATCCGCGAAAAAATTCGGTCGATCGGACCAATCCGCGCCGCCTTCGCCGGCACAAAACTCCCAGCGAAGGCCAGTACGACAATCAAGGCGGTCTGGCGCATGTAAGTCGATTTGCCACCCATGTTGGGGCCGGTGACCACCAGCAGGCGGCGCTGATCGCCGAGGGTCAGGTAATTGGGCACAAAGGGTTTTGAACTCACCTCCGCCACCACCGGATGGCGGCCTTCGACAATCTCCAGACCCGGAGCCTCGTCGAGGACGGGACAGCACCACCCCAGCGCCGAAGCCCGTTCGGCCAGATTGGCCAGGACATCCAGCACCGCGATGCCCGCCGCAGCACATTGCAAGGCCGGCAACTGGCTCTGGAGATCCTGGAGCAGAGCCTCGAAGAGTTGCCGCTCGCGAGCCAGTGCGCGTTCCCGGGCACCCAGCACCCGCTCCTCGAAGCGCTTGAGTTCGGGGATGGTAAAACGCTCGGCACCCTTGAGGGTCTGGCGGCGCACGAAATCACCAGGCACCTGGCCGAGCTGACTCTGGGTGACCTCAATAAAATAACCCTGGATACGGTTGTACCCCACCTTGAGATTGGCGATGCCGGTTCGCTGGCGTTCCCGTGCTTCCAGTTCCAGCAGAAATTGCCCGGCGTTGTGGGAGAGGGTTTGCAACTCGTCAAGCTCCGCGTCATAGCCCGGTGCCATGACGCCCCCTTCCCGCAATGTCGCCGCAGGCTGGGCCAGGATAGCCCGGGTTAGCTGGGCGACGACCGCCGGATGCGCGCCAATGTCATCGAGCAGTTCGGCGATCAGCGGATCTTCGAGTGACTGGAGGGGTGCGGTCAGAACCGGCAGCAGGGCCAGGGAATCGCGCAGCACGGCGAGATCGCGGGGCCGGGCGCTACCGAGTGCCACCCGTCCAAGGATGCGTTCCAGGTCGCCGATGCCTGCCAGAGCTTGGCGCACCGGAACATAGTGGCGTCCCTCCAGCAAGGCCTGAATCGCCCCCTGCCGGCGGCGGACGGCCGGGATATCCCGCAACGGCTGATGCAGCCAGCGCTTGAGCAGACGTCCCCCCATCGCCCCCACGGTGCGATCCAGAATCCCGGACAGGCAGTGAGCGGGATTGCCCCCGAGACTGTCGGTGATCTCCAGGTGACGGCGGGTGGTGGCGTCAAGGATCAGGGTGTCCTCGCGCCGCTCGACCCGCAACCCCTGGACATGGGGTAAGGTACAGCGCTGGGTATCCAGGGCATATTGCAACAAGGCCCCGGCGGCTCCCACCGCGAGTGGCTGATCCGCGCAGCCGAAGCCGCTCAGATCGCGGCTGCCAAACTGACGAGACAGGAGCCGGGTGGCGGTCTCGGGATCAAAATGCCAGGCCGGACGCCGGGTGATCGCCATCCGCAGCCCTTCGGGCAGAGGGGCTTCCTCGGCCAATAACAATTCGGCGGGCTGAAAACGGCCGAGTTCCGCCAGCAAGGCCGCACGATCCGGCAGGGGAACCAGCACAAAACGGCCGCTGGCCAGATCCAGCACCGCCAACCCAAAAACCCCGGCCTCTCCCGGACAGAGCGCGGCCAGCAGGTTGTCGCGGCGGTCTTCCAGCAGTGCCTCGTCGGTGGCGGTGCCTGGGGTGATGACCCGCACCACCTTGCGTTCCAGGGGGCCCTTGGCCTGAACGGGATCCCCCGTCTGTTCGCAGATGGCCACCGCAACCCCCTGGCGCACCAGCCGCGCCAGGTAATTCTCCGCCGCATGATAGGGCACGCCGGCCATGGGAATCGGCTGACCCGCCGAGACCCCCCGGCGGGTCAGCGTGATGCCGAGTAATTGCGCGGCGCGCTCGGCGTCCTCGTAGAAGAGCTCATAAAAATCCCCCATGCGGTAAAACAGCAGCATCTCCGGGTATTCGGCCTTGATGCGCAGATATTGCTGCATGTAGGGAACGTGTTTGATTTCGCCGGTCACGGGGGGCACGCTCCAGGTGTCACTAGGTGTATCCCTTCTCATGCCGCATAGCATTGAATCTCGACTTCCACATGCCGGTGAACACTCTGTTCGGCATCGGCATAGACCCGGTGGGCAATGGCTTTGTCGAGATAGTATTCGCCGCAGTCTTCACAGATTTCGGCGGGTACGTCGCGGATGACTACAACCATTCGCCCGCGTTGTAGCGTAATCGTGGCCTTGCCGGGGTGGGTATCGCCAGTCTTGCAAATCACGCATTTCATGTTTTTTTCCTGCGCTTGAATGTTTCATCCCAGAGGACAGGGTCAGGCACATACACCGTAACAACATGACATTGACCCGTCTCCGCATCCCTCGCCACCACGACGTGTACTGCCCGGGTCTGATCGAAGCCAAGCATTAGCTCGCTTGGGTAAGGCCGGTCATCGGGATAGCTGGCGATGGTCTCGCCCTGTGTGATGATTTGCTCGATGGTTTCCGGGGTCACAGCACGCTCGAACATGCGCTCGAAGGCATGGCGGGAATAATGGATGGTGTTGCAGTTCATATCACAAATTTGACAGCGAAGTGAGCCACGCTGGTTTAGATCAAATGCCCTTCCAGCACCACCACGCTGCGTGCCCGGCACCTATAACGAGGATCCTTGATGATCGGTTGGCCGGGGGGTTCGAGAATGTCTGCCGGGGTCTCCAGCGAGGTGTCCACGGCGCGCCGCCAACAGCGCTCCATCTGGGCCGGGATCGAACACCAGCGGTCGGATTCGGACATGTTGAGCATGACGTGGAGATCCGGTTCCTCGGCCTCATAGCGCGAGAGGGTAAAGGCCAACACCCGGCTGGTTGGGTCTTTCCAATCTGGCGGTGACAGGCGCTCGCTCCGCCAGACGATATCCGGCCAACTGCTGAACGGAGACAGCTTGCCTCGCAGGAAGCGCCGGCGCATCAGGGTAGGATGGCGGCGGCGAAACGCAATCATCAGAGCGACGAATCGCAACATGCCGGCGTTTTCCTCCACCAGCCGCCAGTCGAACCAACCCATGTCATTGTTCTGACACCAGGCGTTATTGTTGCCATTCTGGCTGCGTAGCACTTCGTCTCCCGCCAGCAACATCGGGATGCCCTGACTGAGCAGCAGAATGGCCATGAAATTCCTGGCCTGGCGGTGGCGTAGTGCGAGCAGTGCCGAGTCATCGGCAGGGCCTTCCACACCACCATTCCAGCTCAGATTGTCATTGCTGCCGTCGCGATTGTCCTCGCCGTTGTCCTCGTTATGCTTTTGGGTGTAGCTCACTAAGTCAGCGAGTGTAAAACCATCGTGACAGGTGATGAAGTTGATGCTGTTGGTAGGCAAACGGCCATTGCCCTGATAGAGGTCGCTACTGCCACTCAGACGGGTGGCCACCTCGCCCAGCAGATTCGGGTCACCGCGCACGAAGCGGCGCATCACGTCCCGGTAACGGCCGTTCCATTCCATCCAGCGAAAGCCCGGAAAGGCACCCACCTGGTAGAGCCCTGCAGCGTCCCAGGCCTCGGCGATGATGGTGGTGTTTTGCAGAAAATTGGATAACTCGATGGCCCAAACCAGGGGGGCGTTGTGCATCGGTTGGCCGTTTTCCCCTCGGGACAGGGCACTGGCCAGATCGAACCGGAAACCATCGACGTGCATCTCGCGCACCCAGTATTTCAGGCAATCCATGATGAAATCGACAACCACCGGATGATTGGCCTGCACGCTGTTGCCGCATCCGGTAAAGTCCAGGTAACGGCTCCGGTCAAGGGGGTCAAGATGGTAAAAAGTCTCGTTGCCGAGTCCCCGGAAATTGATGGTCGGCCCGTCAGCGCCCCCTTCGGCGGTGTGATTGAAAACCACGTCAAGAATCACCCCGATCCCGGCACGGTGGAGCGCCTTGACCATATCCCGGAAACTGCGAACCGGATCGTTGTCCCCATCACCGGTGCAGTAACCTGGATGTGGGGCAAAGAAGCTGTGGGTGCTGTAACCCCAAAAGTTTCCGAGGCCGCGCTCGGCAGCCCCCTGGGGGACATCCTGTTCGTCAAAGGCCATCACCGGCATGAGTTCGACATGCGTGATCCCCAAGTACTTGAGATACGCGATCTTTTCGATCAGACCCTGGAAGGTGCCGGGATTTTTGACGCCCGCACTGGGGTGGCGGGTAAATCCCCCGATATGGAGTTCATAGAGAATCATTTGTTCGGCCGGGACGATCAGTGGATCGTCACCTTCCCAATCATAGTCGCCATAGTGAGTCACCACGGCACGGATCGAACGGTGGGGCGGGGCATTGGCACGGCAGGTTTCGGCACGGTTCCACAAACGGTCGTAAACCCCCTTGGCCCAGGGATCCACCAGTTCCCGCCGGCGGTTGAAACGGTAACCGCTACCTCGCGGTTCAAAGGGACCATCGGCGCGCCAGGTATAACAAATGCCGGCCGGCAAACCCTCAACCAGGACGTGCCACCAGAAGAAGGTGCGGTGGTGTTCGGGATCGAGGGCGATGATCTGGAAGGGATGGCTGCTATCGGGCCTTTGATAGAGCAGGAGTTCGATGGCTGTGGCATGGCGGCTGAACACGCAAAAATTGACCCCTTGGGGCGAAAGTTTTGCGCCGGGAGGAAACCGCTCGCCGATACTGACGGGGAAGGAATTGGGTTGACGCATGTCCAGCTGGTGCTATGTAAGGATAAAATCTTGCCAAGATGGGAGGGGCAGCGGACAATTCCGGAATATGAATGAAACACCCAATTTTATCAACATTAATCAGCTTCAAGTGGGATTATTTATCCATCTGGGACTGGGTTGGATGGAGCATCCCTTCAGTTTTAACAGCTTCAAGATCCGTTCCGAAGATCAGATTCAAACCATCCAGCGCCTCGGCCTCAAGACCCTGACTTGGGATCCCGCTCGTAGCGACGTCAAGCCCCTGCCCGCCGGGACGCCGCCGCCCGTGGCCGCAACGACCCCGCTGCCGGTCGATACCGGCACCGTCCAGAAACACGCTCGGGTCGAACGCTTGAAAAAGATCCGCGAGCAGATGGCCAAGGTGGAGAAGGTCTTTCAGAACACCACCGAGACGGTGCGCAATATCAACCGGAACCTCTTCAGCCGCCCTCAGGAAACCATCGCGGAGGCGGGCAAGCTGGTCAATCAAATGGTCGAATCCCTGCTCAACGCCACCGATGTCACCCTGCAGGTGATGAGCGAGAAGGCCGGCGGCGAGGAAATGTATCTGCACGCCATCAATGTCTCCGTGTTGTCTCTGATGTTGGCGCGGGAGTCGGGATTGGCGGCCGAGGCCTGCCAGCTGGTGGGCATGGGGGCCCTGTTTCACGACATCGGCTTGCGCGATGTGCCCGACAAGATCCTGCTCAAAACCGAGGCCCTCAACAAGGCCGAGCGCGACTTTCGCAACATGCACTGCGAATATGGTCGGCG
>JBAXSA010000031.1:0-16959 GCA_037130945.1 Pseudomonadota bacterium
GGCTGGGCCCCGAGGGGTATCGTCTGTCCGAGGCCCAAGCTCAGGCGATCCTTGACCTCCGGCTGCATCGCCTGACCGGTCTCGAGCAGGAAAAAATCCTCCAGGAATTTGAAGAAATCCTGGCCGGCATTGCCCGGTTACTCGAGATTTTATCGGGCCCGGATCGCCTGATGGCGGTGATTCGTGGCGAATTGCAGGAGATCCTGGAACGCTATGGCGATGCCCGCCGCACCGAGATTGTCGAGGATCGGGAGAGCTTGTCGCTGGCCGATCTCATCTCCCCGGAAAACCGCGTGGTGACACTCTCCCATGCCGGGTACATCAAGGCCCAATCGCTTTCCGATTACCAGGCCCAACGGCGAGGCGGCAAGGGTAAGATCGCCGCCACGACCCGCAATGAGGATTTCATCGACAAGCTCTTTATCGCCCATACCCATGACACCCTCTTGTGTTTTACCAGCCGCGGCAAGGTCTTCTGGCTGAAGGTCTATGAGCTGCCCCAGGGCGGGCGCAACGCACGCGGCCGCCCGATTGTCAATCTCCTGCCTCTGGAGGCCGAGGAGCGCGTCACCGCCATTCTGCCAGTCAAGGAATACAGCGAGGACTATTTTATTTTCATGGCCAGTACCAGTGGCATAGTGAAAAAGACGCCTCTGTCCGAATTTTCTCGTCCGCGCACCAAGGGCATCATTGCCTGCGATCTGCGGGAAGACGATGCCCTGGTGGGGGTGGCCCTGACCGATGGCCATTACGACGTGCTGCTCTTCACCTCCGCCGGCAAGGCCATTCGTTTTGCGGAGTCCGAGGTTCGTGCGATGGGTCGCGGCGCTTGTGGCGTGATTGGTATTCGTCTCGGGAACGGGCAACGGGTGATTGCCTTGATCGCCTCTCCCGACGAGGACGGCACGATCCTGACCGCTTCCGCCAACGGCTTCGGCAAACGCACCCAGATCGTCGAATTCACCCGCCGAGGCCGGGCCGGTCAGGGCATCCGCTCGATGACTATTTCCGAGCGCAACGGTGAACAGATTGGGGCACTCCGGGTGCAGGACGATGACGAGATCATGCTGATTACCGATGGTGGCACACTGGTACGCACCCGGGTCTCCGACCTGCGGGTAATGGGCCGCGACACCCAGGGCGTGACATTGATACGCCTCGCCGAAGGGGAACGCCTGGTCGGCATGGATCGCATCGAATCCAGCCTGGACGGAACAGAGGAAATATCTGGCGAGGATTTTGAAGCATCAGACCCGGATCCCGCAGACACTGAATAGACCGGGGCACCAATCCCCGGAAAAGAACCCGGAAAGCTTTTTATTATATTGATTTTAGAGGATATTCTATGTCGAGAATTTATAACTTCAGCGCCGGCCCGGCGATGTTGCCCGAGGCGGTTCTGACCCAGGTTCAAGCGGAGATGCTGGAGTATCGCGGTAGCGGCATGTCGGTCACGGAGATGAGCCATCGCGGCAAGGACTACCTGGCGATTGCCGGCAAGGCCGAGGCGGATTTCCGCACACTCTTGAACATTCCCGCCTCCTACAAGGTACTTTTTTTGCAGGGAGGGGCATCGAGCCAATTTGCCATGGTGCCGATGAATCTGCTCGGCGAACGCGGCCAGGCCGACTACATCAACACCGGATCCTGGTCAAAAAAGGCCATCGCCGAGGCTAAAAAATTTGGCAAGATTCAGGTCGCCGCCTCGACCGAGGCCAGCCGCTTTACCGTCACGCCAGTCCAGGAAGCCCTGACACTCTCTCCCGAAGCCGCCTATGTCCACTACACCCCCAACGAGACCATTGAGGGCGTGGAATTTCCCACCCTTCCGGAAACCGGTGCCGTGCCTCTGGTGGCGGATATGTCCTCAACCCTGTTGTCCCGGCCCATCGAGGTGTCACGCTATGGCCTGATCTACGCCGGTGCCCAGAAAAACATCGGCCCGGCGGGGCTCACCCTGGTGATTATCCGCGAGGATCTCATCGGACGGGCACAACCTGGCACACCGGCCATGTTCGATTACAAGATCCACGCCGATAACGACTCGATGTACAACACCCCGCCCACTTTTGCCTGGTATCTGGCGGGCCTGGTGTTTGAATGGCTTATCCAGGGGGGAGGATTGGCCGGCATGGCCGAGATCAACCAGCGCAAGGCCGCCAAGCTCTATGCGGCCATTGACCATTCGGGTTTTTACAAAAATCCGGTAGAGATCCGGTCGCGATCCTGGATGAACGTGCCCTTTACCTTGCCTGATCCCGCCCTGGACGAGATGTTTATCAAGGAGGCCAAGGCCGTGGGCCTGACCACCCTCAAGGGTCATCGCTCGGTGGGCGGTATGCGGGCAAGCATTTACAATGCCATGCCGGAGGCCGGGGTGGATGCCCTGATCGCCTTCATGGCCGATTTTCAGAGTCGTCGCGGCTAGTCCGGTTCGGGAGAAGTGACTGTGTACAAGATTCTGACGCTTAACAATATCTCCGTGAAAGGCCTGGAACGGCTGCCGCGTGAGCGCTACGAAGTGGCCTCCGAGATCGCCCATCCCGATGCGATTCTGGTGCGCTCGGCCAAGCTCCATGACCTGGCCATGCCCGATACCGTCAAGGCCATCGGTCGGGCCGGGGCCGGGGTCAACAATATCCCGGTGGAGCGCATGACCCAGCAGGGCGTGGTCGTGTTCAACGCCCCCGGTGCCAACGCCAATGCCGTGAAGGAACTGGTGCTGGCCGGCATGTTGCTCGGTGCCCGCCAGATTGCCCAGGCTTGGGCCTTTGCCAGGGATCTGACGGGTGACGACGCGGCGATTCACGAACAGGTGGAAAAGGGCAAGAAGCAGTTCGTGGGTTTTGAGCTGCCGGGGCGTACCCTAGGGGTTATCGGGCTCGGTGCCATTGGAGTGCTGGTGGCCAATATGGCTCGTGCCCTCGGCATGGCCGTCGTTGGCCATGATCCCACCCTGACCGTCCGGCGCGCTTGGCAATTGTCCTCGGATGTTCAACAGGCGCTCGGCGTGGATGATCTTCTCGCTCGTTCCGACTTTGTGACCGTCCATGTGCCACTCACGGCCGAGACCCGGGGCATGATCCATGCCGGTCGCTTCAAGACCATGAGAAAAGGCTCGGTACTTCTGAATTTCTCCCGTGACGGGATCATCGACGACGAGGCCGCCTGTCACGCCCTAGACGTGGGCAAGCTCCATGCCTATGTCTGCGATTTCCCCAGCAACCGCCTGAAAAATCACCCCCGTGTGATCACCTTGCCGCATCTTGGCGCTTCCACTGTTGAAGCCGAGGAAAACTGCGCCATCATGGTGGCGGATCAGATCCGCGACTATCTGGAGGATGGCACGATCCAGAACGCCGTCAACTTTCCCGAGATTCAGCTTCCGCGTGGCGAGGGCTACCGGGTAGCCATCGTCAACGCCAATGTGCCGAACATGGTCGGGCAAATCTCCACGGTTCTGGCGCAGGCCGATCTCAACATCCAGGATCTCCTCAACAAATCCAGAGGCGAGGTGGCCATGACCCTGATCGACCTCGACCGCGACCCACCGCAAGAGAGCCTTGATCGCATCGCCGCGATTACGGGCGTTCTATCGGTGCGGCGATTGGGTTTTGCCCATGGGGGATAAACTGCCGTGAGCGGTTTTTATCCCTCCAGGTTTCGGAAAACAACATGAACGACGCCGCCGACCTGTCCCTCCTGCGGACCCAGATTGACGACATTGACGAACGCCTTCAGGCCCTGCTCAACCAGCGCGCCGAGGCGGCCCTGGCGGTGGCGAGCGCCAAATTGACAGCCAATCCCCAGGCCACCTTTTACCGTCCCGAGCGCGAGGCCGAGGTGCTGCGGCGGGTGCTGTCCCGTCAACAGGGGCCGATCCCCCCCGAGGCCATGGCACGGCTGTTCCGGGAAATCATGTCCACCTGTCTGGCCCTGGAACGTCCTCTCCGAATCGGGTACCTCGGCCCCGCCGGTACTTTTACCCAAACCGCCGCCTTTAAACACTTCGGCCACGCCATTGTCAGTGTCTCGCTGAGTTCGATCCCCGAAGTGTTCAGGGAAGTCGAGGCGGGTGGTTGCGATTTCGGCGTGGTGCCCGTGGAAAATTCCACCGAAGGGGTCATCACCCACACCCTCGACCGTTTTTTGCAGTCGCCGTTACGGGTCTGTGGTGAGATCCTCTTGCGGATTCACCATCAGTTACTCAGCCATGCCGGATCCCTGGCGGAGGTCACCCAGGTGGTTTCGCACGCCCAATCGCTGGCCCAATGCCGCAGCTGGCTGGATCGTCACCTGCCCTATGTTCCGCAGAGCCCGGTGGGCAGTAACGCCGAAGCCGCTCAACGCGCCGCCCGGGAGCCCAGGACGGCGGCCATCGCCGGCCACACCGCCGCTGAACTCTACGGAGTCCCGGCCCTGGCCGCTCATATCGAAGACGAACCCAACAACACCACCCGTTTTCTGGTGATAGGCGGCCTGCCGGTGGCCCCCAGCGGCCGCGACAAAACCAGCCTTCTGATGTCGTGCCGCAATGTCCCCGGGGGTCTCCATCGTCTCCTGGCCCCTCTGGCCCAGCACGGTGTCAGCATGACCCGCATTGAATCCCGGCCGTCGCGGCAATCTCTATGGGAATATGTCTTTTTTGTCGATGTCGAGGGCCACCAGGATGACGCCGTGCTGCATCAGGCCTTCCAGGCCTTGCGGGAAGAGGCACCCTGGTTCCGCATTTTGGGCTCTTATCCTGCGGCGGGAGAATCCCTGTCTGGCACCGTTCTCCGTTAGACGGGCGGCTTTCCGGTATCATCCCGTCAACGATTCAAAGGGAGGACGCTCGATGTTAATGCTGCACGGTACGGTTGCGCTTTCACCATTTAGACGCCAGAAGCTCGAAGCCCGTCTCGGGGATCTGATGGGCCGGCCAATCCCGCTCAGTGCGGCGTTTGTGTATTTTATACAGGTGGGCCAGACCCTCACGGACGAACGCGAGAAGCAACTCCAGACAATGCTGGCGGACAGGGAAACACCGGTCGAGTCCACCACAGGCCAGACGCTACTGGTCACCCCACGCTTCGGGACGGTCTCGCCCTGGTCGTCCAAGGCCACGGACATCTTGCGACTGTGCGGGTTTCATGAGGTCGAGCGCATCGAACGGGGGGTCAACTACCAGCTGACAACCGGCGACGGCACGCCGCTCGACGAACCGGCCCTGCACCAGGCGGGGCGGTTGCTGCATGACCGTATGACCCAGGTGGTTCTGTTCGACAGCCAGGAAGCGGAGGGACTGTTCCGGCACGAGGCACCCCGGCCACTGCACACTCTGGATCTTTTGCGCGGTGGTCAGGACGCCTTGGTGCATGCGAACCAGACGCTGGGACTCGCCCTGTCCGCCAGCGAGATCGACTATCTCGGCGAGAGTTTTCAGGGATTGGGACGGAATCCCACGGACGTGGAGCTGATGATGTTCGCCCAGGCCAACTCGGAACACTGCCGGCACAAGATTTTTAATGCCGATTGGATCATCGATGGCCGGCCCCAGGAAAAATCCCTGTTTGACATGATTCGTCACACCCGGGATCAATCCCCGGAGGGCGTGCTGTCGGCCTACCGGGATAACGGCGCGGTGGTGCGGGGTGGCCCGGGGCGGCGATTTTTCCCAGATCCCCTGACTGGCCTCTATGGGGAACATGACGAAGAGATCCACCTGGTGCTGAAGGTGGAAACCCACAACCATCCCACCGCGATAGCCCCAGATCCGGGGGCCGCCACCGGCGTGGGGGGCGAGATTCGCGACGAGGGTGCCACGGGGCGGGGTGGAAAACCCAAGGCGGGACTGGCGGGTTTTGCCGTCTCCAATCTGCGGATTCCGGGGGCCATACAGCCCTGGGAGCCGGATTTTGGCCGGCCCGGACGGATCAAGAGCGCGCTTGAGATCATGCTCGAAGGCCCGATTGGGGCGGCGGCCTTCAATAACGAATTCGGCCGGCCCAATCTGGCCGGGTATTTCCGCACTTTCGAGCAAATCGTGCCGGGCCCTCAGGGGCCAGAGCTGCGGGGTTATCACAAGCCCATCATGCTGGCCGGGGGGTGGGGCAACATCCGCGCCGAACACATCGAAAAACATCCCTATGCCCCGGGCACACCGCTGGTGGTGCTGGGGGGGCCGGCGTTATTGATCGGCCTCGGGGGTGGCGCGGCCTCCAGCATGGTCACGGGGAGTTCCGCCGAGGATCTGGATTTCGCCTCGGTGCAACGGGCCAATCCGGAGATGCAACGGCGCTGTCAGGAGGTCATCGACCGCTGCTGGGCCCAGGGTGAGGAAAATCCCATCCTCTTCATCCACGATGTCGGTGCCGGCGGGCTCTCCAACGCCCTGCCGGAGTTGATTCAGGGGGGCGGTGGCGGGCGTTTTGAGCTGCGCACGATCCCCAGTGGCGATCCTGGCCTGTCGCCCCTGGAGATCTGGTGCAATGAGGCCCAGGAGCGCTATGTGCTGGCGATCCATGGTGATCGGCTGGAACCTTTCCGCCTAATCTGCGAGCGGGAACGCTGCCCCTATGCCCTGGTGGGAGAGGCCACCGCAGATGACCATATCCTGGTGGGTGATGCCTATTTTGGAAACCGCCCGATTGACCTGCCCTTGCCATTGCTCTTTGGAAAAACGCCGCGTTTGTTGCGGGAGGTTCATCACCGGACTTTTCACAAACCGGAACTGGATTTTCAAGCCATCTCTCTGGAGGACGCCGCGTTGCGGCTACTTCGCTTGCCCACCGTGGGTGACAAGAGTTTTTTGATCACGATTGGTGACCGGACGGTAACTGGCCTGGTGGCGCGGGATCAAATGGTCGGCCCCTGGCAGGTGCCGGTGGCGGATTGCGCGGTGACTCTGGCCGATTACACGGGCACGGCGGGCGAGGCGCTGGCCTTGGGTGAACGGGCTCCAGTAGCCCTTCTGGATGCGCCGGCCGCAGCCCGGCTGGCCGTGGGAGAGGCCCTCACCAACCTCGCCGGTGCCGGGATCGAGCAACTGCGGGACATCAAACTCTCGGCCAACTGGATGGCCGCCGCCGGTCATCCGGGCGAGGATGCCCGGTTGTTTGAGGCGGTTCTGGCGGTGGGGCTGGAACTCTGTCCACGGCTGGGCCTGGCGATTCCGGTGGGCAAGGATTCGCTCTCCATGAAAACCGTCTGGGAACAGGACGGAACCCCCCGCGAGATGGCCGCACCCTTGTCGCTGGTCGTGTCGGCGCTCGCGCCGCTGCCGGACGCGCGGCTTGCCCTGACACCGCAGTTGCGCACCGACCGGGGCGATACCGACCTGATTCTCATCGATCTCGGCAAGGGCCGTCACCGCCTGGGAGCCTCGGCGCTCGCCTATGTCTATGGGCAGATTGGCCACCACCCCTCGGATCTCGATGACCCCGAGGCCCTCAAGCGGTTTTTTGCCGTGATCCAGGATCTCAACCAGGCTGGGTTCTTGCTGGCCTATCACGATCGTTCGGATGGCGGCCTGTGGGTGACCCTCTGTGAAATGGCCTTTGCCGGACGTTGCGGGGTGACGGTGGATCTCGCCACCATCGGTGAGCAGGCGGACGAGGCCATCCTGTTTGCCGAGGAACTCGGGGCGGTGATCCAGGTCGCCCACGCCGATGGTGACGATGTCCTGGATCGACTCAAACGCGCCGGGCTCGGTCATCACAGTCACCTGATCGGAACCGTCAACGACACCGACCAGATTGAGATCCGCCGGGGCCATCGGCCGTTATTGGCAGCCCCCCGGGCCGACTGGCAACGGGCCTGGTCGGACACCAGCCACCGGATGCAGACGCTGCGCGACAACCCCGAATGCGCCGACGAGGCGTTTGCCCGCATCGGCGAGGCCGATCCAGGGCTCAATGCCTTGCTCCCCTTCGACCCCGAGAAAGACCGGGTGGCACCGATGATTGCCCGAGGGTTGCGCCCGCCGCTCGCGATTCTCCGGGAGCAGGGCGTCAACGGCCAGGTGGAGATGGCCGCCGCTTTTCACCGGGCCGGTTTTGCCTGCCAGGATGTCCACATGTCGGATCTCCTGGAGGGCCGGCTGAGCCTGGCAGATTTTCGGGGACTGGTGGCGTGCGGCGGCTTTTCCTTTGGCGATGTGCTGGGGGCCGGTACCGGCTGGGCCCGGATCATCCTGTCGCATCCCGCCGTCCGGGCCGAATTTCAGGCCTTTTTCGCCCGCCCCGAGACCTTTGCACTGGGGGTCTGCAATGGCTGTCAAATGTTTTCCCAGCTCAAAGACCTGATTCCGGGCGCCGCCCACTGGCCCCGCTTCGTCCGCAATCGTTCCGAGCAATTCGAGGCGCGCCTGTCCCTGGTCGAAATCCTGCCATCGCCCTCGGTACTCCTGACCGATATGGCCGGGGCTCGCTTGCCGATCGCCGTGGCCCATGGCGAAGGCCGGGCCTGGTTCGACGATGACGCCCAGCGCTTGGCGGCCACGCCTTTTGCCGCGATACGCTATATTGAAAACGATGGCCGTGTGGCGGCTCGTTACCCCGCCAACCCCAACGGTTCTCCGGAAGGATTGACGGGTTTTACCACCCCGGACGGCCGGGTTACCCTGATGATGCCCCATCCGGAGCGCGGTTTCCGATCCCTACAGCACTCTTGGCACCCCGAAGGATGGGGCGAGGATGGCCCCTGGCTGCGGTTGTTCCGCAATGCCCGCGTGTGGGTGGGTTAGTCTGGGCGGAGTTGTTTTATGGTTCCCATAACACCCAAAAATAATAATGAACGGCGCCGTGCTTACCGCTACCCGGTGGAGCGAGAGGCGCTGTTGACGCTCGACGACGGCCAGCAGTTGAAGGCCACCCTTCAGGATTTTTGCTGGGGGGGGCTGTTTGTCGAGTTGCGGGGCGGTCTTGATCTGATCCAGAGCTACTACCGCAAGGGTCAAGCTCATGTTGAAATCACCTTCGCCGACGCGGAGTACAGCCATCCCGCCAAATTTCGTCTGGACACACGGGTTGCCCGGATCACCCCCAATGGCATGGGTCTCGCCCTTCAGCGCAGTATGCCGGGGCATGTCTATACCGACCTGGGGCGCCCCTCAAAATCGCCCTCGGCGGACGAACCGGTCAAGTCTCCTCAAGCCGTGGCCTGTCACCTGCTGTTTCGCGAACACCTGCCGACGCTCCTGGACGGCTTTTGGAAGGCTTTGCCGACGGCCCTGGTGGATGCCGCCATGGATGCCAAAAGCAACGCGGAACAAAACCGCTATTACGAGACCATTGCCCTTCTCAACGAACAGCGTGTCGCCATCACGCAGATCTTTCAGTCTGCGGCGCTCGCCAGTGTCGCCAGTTTCGATCCCAATCACACCTCGTCAAATCCGCTTCTGGCACCGGGTGATGTCGAAGAGGGCCATCTTTTTTCGCGTGGCGTCAATCCGGAGGGCGACACCGAACTGGCCCTGGTGGGCTACAACGACATGGACGACTGGGTGAGTCTGGTGGTGGAAGTCAAACGGCTCAAGGATATTTTCATGCTGACGCTGGCGGATTTAGATAACCGGCTGGCCGCCAGTGTGTCGGCGGATTTGAAAAATCCCTTTACACCCGGGATGTTGGGAGACGCCTTACATCAATCTTTGGGTAGCATACCGCTGTCCCTGGAGATCCGTCGCACCCTGTACCGGCTGTTCCGGAAAAGCGTCATCCCGCCCTTGGAGCAGTTGTACCGGGCACTCTTGATGGAACTTAAACCCGTGGGTACCCGTGTGCGGCCAGCCTCGGTTTCTGGGCCACCCAGCCCAGCTTTACTAAAACCGGCGGAAAGTGCGCCACCACCCAACATCCCGGCAGCACCGGCGGCGGTCGTGTCTTTACCCGAAACCGTTTGCCCCCCTCCCCCCCCTCCCCCCCCAGCCTCCTCTCCCTCCCCCCCTGAGGGGTTAAGACCCCACAGACCGTCCGGGGTTGCCCAGGGTACCTTCTCCCTTCTCAAGGCCCAACGGAGTATGCAATCCCTGCAAGGTAGAGATTCCTCCGACCCCTCCGCAATGACTTATTCCAACGAGGAGATCCTGGCCGGATTGGGTCGACTGGAAGCTTCTTCCGTAGATATGGATCTGGTTCGCCAAGCCGGTCTCGACCCCAACCGGATGAGTCCCGAACAGCAGCAACTGGTGGAACTCTCCGCCGGGCTGCTGCACCGGATTATCCAGGGGGCGCGCCTACCCGCAGTGCTGGTCGACCTACTCACCCGCTTGCAGGGGCCGCTCACCCATCTGGCTTTCGTGGATCCCGGCTTTATCCAGACCGATGGTCATTCCGCCAAACAGTTTCTGAATTTCTTTGATGACCTGGCCATTGGTGTCAGCGATGGGGGCGAGTTCGCCGATGCCCCGTTCAAACAGATCCTTTCCGATGCGATGACGCGCATCCAACGGGACTATCCCGCCCTTCCCGGGGTTTTCGATGAGGTTGTGCAGGCACTGGCCCCGGTCGCCAAACGTTTTAACGAGTTGCGGGTGAACAACCAAGCCCGGGTCTTGGCGGCCTGCGAGGGTAAGCAGCGTCTTCTGGAGGCCCGGCAAAGGATCAATAAACTGATCGATCAGCGCATCGCCGGGCGCACGGTATCCGCAGTGGTGGTGGATTTGCTGGCCGCCGGGTGGCAGGATCTCCTGGCCCTGGTGGCGTTGCGAAGTGGGATGAGCCACGAGACCTGGACTACACACTGGGGGGTTATCGAACGGCTTTTGGCCTGGCTGGATCCCCAAAATCCCAGTCCCTTTGGTCCTGGAGACACCGTTCGGCTGATCAAGTTCGTCGAAACGCAGCTCAACGCCCTCAATCAGCCCCGTGCTATTAACCCCTTGCTGGACGAACTGACCGCTACCTTGCTGGGAGAAGGCATCCCGCGGGTTCGTCGCCCCACCCGCTTCGTGTCCTTGCCCGCTGCCCGGCCCACGGAGACTCGATCTGTTTCTCCCATCGGCTCGTTCGCCTTGCGGCCCGGCGATTGGCTGGAGTTTGAAACCGCTCACGGCCAGTGGAAGTTGTTGCGCCTGGTGTGTCTTGCCGAAACCAGCCAGGACTCTGTGTGGGTGGATCGCAAAGGCCTAAAACGTCTGGAAATCAAAGCGCCCGATCTCAAGGGCCGTTTGAGCCAGGGTAAGGCGCGGATCGTGGAGAATCTGGATACCCCGCTGGTGGAGCGGATGACCTTCCAGATGATGCAGGAGATCAACGATCGGCTACTGGAGCAGGCCAACCAGGATCCCGCAACCGAGATGCCCAACCGCCGGGGTTTTTTAGGGGCGCTGGAACGTCGTGTCCTGGAGCCCCAGGGGCGGTTTAGCGGTCACATCCTGATGGTTCTGGAGTTGCAGGGTTTTCGCGCCATCACCTCGAACTGCGGAATCGAGGTCGGTGACAAACTCCTCAAGGTCGTGGCCGGCATGATTCGCAACCATTTGGGATCCAAGGTGTTGGTGGGGCGCCTGGGCGATACCGCCTTCGGTTGCTTGCTGATGAATCAACCGGTCGCCACCACCGAGGCATTTAGCCAAAAGTTGCTCGGACAGATTACCCAACGGCGTTTCCGCTGGATGAATCAAAGTTTTACCGTCGGGGCGGTGGCCGGTCTGGCGGAAATCGAACCGCGATCCGTAAATGCCAAAGAAGCCCTCAAGCGGGCGGATACCGCCTGTTTTATTGCCCTCCAGCGTGGCGGCAATCAAATTTATTACTACCAGGAAGGGGATAATCAACAGCAGCATCAGCAGGAAACGCTCATCCGCTGGGCGGGCCGAATCGACCAGGTACTCGAACTCAATAGTCCTCGTTTGTTTCTGCGTGGCCAACGCATCGCACCCCTGAATCCGCAAGACCCGCACGCCCACTATGAGGTCTTGTTGGGGGTTCGCGACGAGTCTGGGAAGGTCATCCCACCTGGCGATTTCCTGCCCGCTGCGGAACATTGGGGACGCATGGTGGATGTGGATCAGAATGTCGTTGCCCGGCTGTTTACCTGGATTCGCCAAGACCTCAAGCGCCTGGATCGGCTGGGGGGGTTCGCAGTGAACCTCTCCGGCCAGTCCCTCAATGACCCTGCGATGCTGAAGTTCCTGGAGCATCAGGTGGAAACGGCGGGTTTTGCCATGGACAAGATCACCTTTGAGATCACCGAGTCCATCGCCTTGCAGGGTTTTCATCAAATGCAGGATTTTATCCGCCAGCTGCGGCGCTACGGCTGCCGGTTCTCGTTGGACGATTTCGGTGCGGGCTATTCCTCTTATGCCTATCTCAAGCATCTCGATGTCGACTACCTCAAAATTGACGGTTCGCTAGTCAAGGATCTGGCCACGAACGAATCCGACAAAGTAGTCGTTCGATCCATTCACGAGGTGGCCCATTCCATGGGGTTGAAGACGATTGCCGAATATGTTGAAAACCAATCCATTCTCGACATTCTCAAGGGGATTGGCGTGGATTACGCGCAGGGTTATTTTATAGAAAAACCCCTGCCTCTCGACACGCTGATAGATAGATGAGCATCCGCATCGTGAATACCGCCGTAACAACGCCCGTCAGCGATGCCGAACGGCGTCGGGCCGACCGTTGCCGGGCCACTCGTGCGGCTCTGTTGATACTCAAGGATGGCCAGAACTTGAAGGGGGAAATCCAGGATTTCTGTTGGGGTGGCCTTTTCATCGAACTGGAAGAAGATCTTGAACCCATCCAGGATTATTACCGTCGTGGCCAATCCCAGGTTGAGATCGTTTTCGCCGACGCGGAGTACACCAGTCCCGTCAAATTTCGCCTGGACGCCCGGATCGTCCGGGTCACCCCCATGGGCATTGGTTTCCAGCTCCATCGCACGATGCCGGGGCCTGTTTACAGTGATCTGGGATGCCATGCGAAGTCGACCGCAGCGAATGGCAAGTCCCTGTCACCCCAGGCCGTTGCCTGCGACCGGCTTTTTCGCGAGCGTCTGCCAACGCTTTTGACGGGTTTTTGGGAGGGCTTGCAAACCTCTCTACTGCGCGCTGCCGTCAATGCCCAAAACAATATCGAACAAAACCGGTTTTATGAGGCCATTACACTGCTGCGCGAACAGAGCGTCGCTATCACGCAGGCCTTTCAGTCTGCGGCGCTGGCCAGTACCGCCAGCTTTGATCCCGATAACACCCAGACAAGCCCGGTTCTGACCCGGGTCGATGTCGAGGAAAGCCATTTTTTCGGTCACGGCCCCAACCAGGACGGCGATGCCGAATTGGCACTGGTCGGCTATGACGATATGGACGACTGGGTGAGTTTGGTGGTGGAGATCAAGCGGCTCAAAGAATACTTCACACCCACACTGGCGGATTTGGAAGCCCGGCTCATCCCCGTCATCCCGTCGGGATGGCAAAATCCCTTCACCCCCGGGATGCTGGGAGACGCCCTGCACCAGGCACTGGGCAAGGTATCGCTTTCCCTGATCATTCGGCGCGTCCTGTACCAATTGTTCCGGGAATCCATCACCGCCCCTCTGGAACAGCTGTACCGCCTGTTTTTGTCGGAACTCAAGCCGGTCAGTGGGCGCGCCCGGCTACCGGCGCGTCCCGTCGCAACCGCCGACCCCAGGAAACCGGCGCTCGAAACGCCACCGCCCGACGCGGCACCGGCACCCGTGGAAACCGCCCCGCCAGCCGTTCCAAAAACCGCCCAGGCGTGGCCATCCGCCATTGGGACTACCCGGGATAATAGCCCGGATCCGCTGACGGGTACCCCGTCCAGGCCCTCCGGGCTCAACCGCGGAGCCTTCTCCCTGCTCGCGGCCCAACAAAATTTTTATGCCTTGCAAGATGCCCGTCCCCAAACCGCGATCCCCGGTCATACGGCTCATGCAGAGACTGACAACCCCGCTCCCCCGCCAGCCGCCTGCTATTCCACCGAAGAAGTCGCGGCCCGATTGACCCAATGGGTGTCTTCCGAAACCCCTGTCACCCGCACGGGCACCCCGGATTTGATGCGCCAGGCGGGTCTTGAACCCGAGCGTTTGACTCCCGAACAACAGCATCTTGTGGAACTCTCGGCGGGCCTGTTGCACAGAATCCTCCAGGAGGCACGCCTGCCCCAGACACTCACCGACCTGCTCGCCCGGCTGCAGCGGCCGCTAACACACCTGGCCTTTATGGATCCAGGATTTATCCAGAGTGATGGCCATCCTGCTAAACAATTCCTGAATCTTTTTGACGATCTGGCCATTGGTATCAACGATGGCGGAGAATTCGCTGATCCCCAGCTCAAGCAGCTATTGTCCGATGCCATGGCCCACATTCAACAGGACTATCCAGCCCAGCCCGAGGTGTTTGAGGAGGTGCTGACGGCCCTGACCCCAATAGCCCAACGCCTGGTGGGAATACGCTCGGCCAATCAAGCCCGGGTTCTGGCGGCTTGCGAGGGCAAACAGCGTCTTCTGGAAACCCGGCGGCATGTCGACCGGCGGGTTCACCAGCACATCGCCGGACGCACGATTCCCGCCGTGGTGGCGGATCTCCTCGCCGCCGGATGGCAGGATCTTCTGGCCCTCGTGGCGTTGCGCAGTGGTTTGAACAGCGAGGCTTGGACGACGCACTTCAGGGTGATCGAGAATCTTCTGGCCTGGCTGGATCCAAAAAATCCACGCGCCTTTGGCCCGGGAGACGCCGTAAGGCTGTTCAAGGTCATCGAGACCCAGCTCAGAGCCCTCAATCTGAAACGCAGCCTGGCCCCCCTGTTGGGCGAATTGATGGCCACGCTGCTCGGTGAAGGGAGCCCGCGGGTACGTCGTTCCACCCGATTTACGAGCGTCCCCGCCCTGCTCAGTGAGCCTCCGTCCGGGGTGCCTTCCGCCTCGCTCATGAACCTGCAGACCGGCGACTGGCTGGAGTTTGAAACCTCTCAGGGCCCCTGGAGGCTATTGCGGCTGTTGTGCGCCGGCGAGATCAGCCAGGAATATGTCTTTATTGATCGCAAGGGCCTCAAACGCCTGGAAATCAAGTTTCCCGAACTCAAACAGCGCTTGAACCTCGGCAAGGCACGGCCGATGGAGAACCTGGACACCCCCCTGGTGGAACGGATGACCTTCCGCATGATGCAGGAGATCAATGATCGACTTTTAGAACAGGCCAACCAGGATCCCCTGACGAACATGATCAATCGCCGGGGGTTTTTGGGGGCACTGGAGCGTGCCATCCTGGGTCCCCAGGGACGATTTGGCCGTCACCTTCTGATGGTTTTGGAATTGCAGCGTTTTCGGGCCATTACCTCGAACTGCGGCATCGAGGCCGGCGACAAGCTGCTCAAGACCGTCGCCGAGATCCTTCGCAGTCATCTGGGCTCCACGGTACTGATGGGGCGTCTTGGCGATACCACCTTTGGCGTCTTGATGATGGCGCAACCGCTGACCAGGGTTCAGGAACTCGCCCGCGGGCTGGTGGGCCAGATTACCCAGCGCCGGTTCCGCTGGGCCAATCAGGCCTTTACCCTGGGCGCCGTGGTCGGCCTGGCGGAAATCGAACCCCAGGTCATCCCTGCGGCAGAGGCCCTCAAACGGGCCGACACCGCTTGTTTTGTCGCCCTGCAACGCGGCGGTGATCAAATTCACTACTATCAGGAAGGGGATAATCAACAACAGCAACAGGAAATGCTCATCCAGTGGGCGGGGCGGATTGATCAGGCACTCCAGGACGACCGGTTGTTTCTGCGCGCTCAACCCATTGTGCCCTTGGATCCCAACGACCATCACTCCCACTTTGAAATATTGCTGGGGATGCGGGACGAACAGGGAACAATACTGTCTCCCGGCGAATTCCTGCCCGCCGTGGAGCATTGGGGGCGGATGGCCGACGTCGACCGGCGTATCGTTACTCGGCTGTTTGACTGGATTCGCGAGGATCCCAAACGTCTGGATCGGCTAGGCGGTTTCGCGGTCAATCTTTCTGGCCAGTCCCTCAACGACCCCGCCATGCTAACCTTTCTGGAGCAACAGGTGGAAACCGCCGGCTTTCCCATGGATCAGATCGTCTTCGAGATCACGGAATCCGTAGCCTTGCAGGGCTTTCACCAGATGCAGACCTTTATCCGCCAGTTGCGGCGCTACGGCTGCCGGTTCTCGCTGGATGACTTTGGCTCGGGTTATTCGTCCTATGCCTATCTCAAGCATCTGGAGGTTGACTACCTCAAGATAGACGGCTCCCTGGTCAAGGATCTGGACAAAAATGCCGCCGACCGGGTGGTCGTCCAATCCATCAATGAAGTGGCCCATTCCATGGCGTTAAAAACCATTGCGGAATATATTGAAAATCAGGCCGTTCTTGACATTCTCAAGGATATTGGCGTGGATTACGCACAGGGTTATTTCGTCGGAAAACCCCGTCCCCTGGATTATTTTATCAGCGCAGGCGAGGCATCATGAATTTTTTAGATTACCTTCGCGTGATGGTGGAGCGGGATGGCTCGGATCTCTACTTGAGTACCGGCGCGCCGGCCAGTATCAAGATCCAGGGCCATCTCACCCCCATCGATACCACCCCGCTACCGGTGGGGCGGGTGCGTGAGATTGCCCACTCGGTGATGTCCGAGGAGCAGATTCAATCTTTTGACAAGCGGCCGGAGTCCAATCTGGCAATCTCCGAACCGGGCATTGGCCGGTTTCGGGTCAACGTCTATCAGCAGCGCAACCAGTACGCCATGGTAATACGCGCCATCAAGACCGACATCCCGAGTCTGGAGAACCTCGGTCTGCCGGCCATTTTGCCCAAGCTGATCCTGCAAAAGCGCGGACTGGTGTTGTTTGTGGGGGGGACGGGTTCCGGAAAGTCCACCTCGCTCGCGGCCCTGATTGATTACCGCAACAGCAACAGCGCCGGGCATATCATCACCATTGAAGACCCCATCGAATTTGTTCATCGTCACAAGCGCTGCATCGTCAGCCAGCGGGAAG
>JBAXSA010000032.1:0-16795 GCA_037130945.1 Pseudomonadota bacterium
GGCCGCACCCGAACCACCACTTGGCGGCCGTTGGCGGGCTCGTCACGGAGACGCAGCCGGACGTTGCGAAATAGCACGCACTTGACCTGCGCGTGGCTGTCCTTGAGGGTGAAATAGAGGTGTCCCGAGACCGGCCGGGAGAGGTTGCTTACCTCGCCCGCCACCCACAGGGCCGGCATCCCGCCTTCCAGAAAGATGCGCATCTCGCGCATCAGTCGTGTCACATTGTAGATATCACGCCCGATTGTCAGATTGTCCATCAAGACGCCTCCGGACCGGCTTCGACCTGGCGGCCTTCCAGGGCCCATTGATAGAGCCGGTTGCGTGGCAAACCGGTGAGGCGGGCGGCCAGGGCCACGGCCTGTTTGGTGGGGAGTTCCGACAGCAGGATCGCCAACACCCGCCGGCCTTCATTCTGGTCTTCCAGCACCTCGGCTGCTGCAATCACCAGGGTGAACTCGCCTTTGCGCTGATTGGGATCGGCCTCGACAGTGGCGAGGATCTCGCCCAGGGTGCCGGTCAGAAAGGTTTCGTAGCATTTGGTGAGTTCCCGGGCCAGTACCGCCTGGCGACTGGTTCCAAAGGTTGCCACGAGATCCTGCAGGGTCTCCTGGATGCGGTGACTGGCCTCATAAAACACCAGGGTTCGGGGTTCGCCGGTCAGGGTCTGAAACCAGGCCTGGCGTTGTTTGGGCTGTCGCGGCGGAAACCCCTCGAAGGCCCATCGGGTCACCGGCAGACCGCAAGCGGACAGGGCGCACAGGGCGGCATTCGGGCCCGGGATGGGGATGACCGGACAACCAGCGGCCCGAGCGGCTCGCACCAGCGGATAACCGGGATCACTGATCAGGGGGGTACCGGCATCGCTGACCAGAGCCAGGATCGCGCCGGCCTGAATTTCAGCCACCAATCGGGCGACCTGACCCGCTTCGTTAAAGCCGTGCAGGGATTGCAAGGGCCGGGAGAGGCCCAGATGGCACAGCAGAATCGAAGTTTGGCGAGTATCCTCGGCCAGGATACGATCGACCTCGCCCAGCACCCGCCCTGCCCGAGCCGACAGGTCTTCGAGATTGCCGATGGGGGTGGCCACCACATACAGGCGGCCCGATTCGCGACCTGATTCAATTAACAAGTAAAATTTCCTTATCGAAAACCGATAATGTCTCATCAAGGTGTCGGGATCTCGCGCCAATAGCGGGGATGATCGCGGCGAAACAGGTGTGGCTCCGGCAGCGTGCCTTGGTCCGGGCATTGAAACTCAATAGCCCCTTCCACGGCCGTGTTCCAGGTCTTGGCACCGATGACCTGGCTGCGAGCCACCACGACGGGTTTTGGAAAATGAAAGCGATTGTGTCGGCCGCTGGCAAACAACACGATCTCGGGTTGCACCGTCGCCAGAAAACCTTGCGAGCTCGACGAGGCGCTGCCGTGATGGCCCGCGACCAGCAGAGTGCTTTTCAGGCCGCTGCCCCATTGCCTGACCACCTGGGACTCGGCGGTTTTCTCCGCGTCCCCCGGGAACAGGACACTCGCCACCGCGTTGTCGACCCGCAACAGGCAGGAATGATTGTTGGCCTTCTTGGACTGGTAATCCGCCGGCGGATGGAGAATACTAAAACGCACCCCGTCCCACACCCAGTTTTCCCCGGCCTGGCAGGGCCGAACCCCACTCCCGATCTTCGCCGCCTCACCACTCAGAGTGTCATGAATCGACAGACCACTATCGCGTAGCGTCGGATATCCGCCGATATGATCCTGGTCGGCATGACTGAGGATCAGCCGATCAATGGCCGTAATCCCGGCTTGGCGAAGATACGGCAAGATCACCCGGCTTCCCGCATCGGAACCCGTTTCCCCCCAGCCGGGGCCCGCATCGAAAATCAGGGTGTGAGAATGGGTGCGAATCACGGCAGACAGGCCTTGACCGACATCCAGCAAGGTCATCCACCAGGCACCGGGCGGGGGGCTGGGTACCTCGAGAGCGATCAGAGGGGCGATCAAGGCCAATCCCACCCAGCGTCCAGGCGTCCCCTGTGGCAGCAGTAACAAAAATACGCCGGCTTCGGCCAGTAAAAAAGCCCAAGCCGGGCGCGCCGGCATCGGCCACATCACCCAGGGGAAACTGGCGGCCCAGGCCAAAATATCCAGACTGAAATCCATCAGACCCGCCGTCCACTGAATCACCGCCTCAAATCCGCCACCGAATCCAGCCAGCACGACACCGGCCAAATACAGGGGGGTCAGCACCAGGCTGAACCAGGGAACCGCCACCAGGTTGATGATCGGCGCGCTCAGGGAAGTCTGCTGGAAGAGATAAAACAGTAGGGGTAATAAGCCCAAAAATACCGCCCATTGTGTCCGCAGCATCTGTTGCAAGATATTATCCAGCCCCACTCGGCCAGCCAGGCTGAACATCAGCCAGCCCACGGCCGCAAAGGACAACCACAGGCCGTAGGAATACACCGCCCATGGATCCCAAGCCAAGATCAGTGCCAGGGCCACCAGCAAGGCGTGAAACGGCGACGCCGGACGGTGGCTTATCAAGACACCCACCCCGACCACCCACAGGATCACAGCCCGTTGAATCGGCAAACCCCAACCCGCCAGCAGTCCATAAAAAACCACCATCCCCAGGGCGATGACACTGGCCGCCCGGTGCGACGGATACCGGAGGGACAGGGTGGCGGAAAGTCGCCACAAGGCCTCGACGAAAAATAGCACCAACCCGCCCAGCAAGCTGATGTGCATGCCGGAGATGGCAATCAGATGGGTAGTCCCGGTGCGGTTGAGAATCCGCCAGTCGCTGGCGGCAATCCCCTGTTGTTCGCCCAGCGTCAGGGCCAGAATCATCTCGGCGCTACGCGGTGATGCTACCAGGGCCTCTCGCAGCCGCCTCACCAGATGCCAACGCAATCGGTCGAGCGCGCCCGCCCAGCCCGGCGCGGCAAGACGTTCCCCATCCCGTACCTGACCCACGGCGCGAATACCCTGGGCGATCAGGTACCGCTCGGTATCAAAACCGCCCGGGTTGGCCAGGCCACTGGGACGGTCGAGCCGAACCTTCAAGCGCCAGCTTTCGCCAGGGATCAAGGGTGGTGCGCCCTGCCACCAGGACAGCCGGACAAGGCCGCTAAAAGCCGTCCCGGCACCCGCCGCCATGCTGGCCCGTTCGATGTCGAATAAAATCCGCGTACTACCCCGGGTGGCGGTTTGCGGCAGACCCACTACCCGGCCTTCCACCGTCAACTCCTGATGTTCCAGGGCGGCCGGAAGCAGGCTGCCGACCGTCATAACCGCCGTCCACCAGGCCCAGATCAGACCCATGCCCAAACCCCAAAGCGGCCATCCGCGCCAGCCACTCCAGAGACACACCAGTACCAGACCCGCCGCGCCTGCCAATCCCCAGTCAGGATTGGGCAAGGCCGTGAGGGTTTGAAACAGGCAGATGCCCAGCACAAAGGCCAGGGCCAGACCGGCCAGGGGAGGCCGAGGGGGAATCAAGAGAGAAGAACCCCGGTTTTATGGGCTAAAACCGGGGCGTGAGAATGGGACGTGATTAAACCGGCTTGCCGCGGAAAACCACCATCTCGGCACCCCTGGATTGGGCGTAATTGTCGAACCCAATCAGGCGAACGTGGTTTTTGGGATGGGCCTTATGGCAGGCGTCGGCTTCGGCAAGGATCTTGTCGATGTCGGTTTCACCGAACATCGGCAGCTTCCACATATACCAGTAGTGATCAAAGGCGTTCTGGGGCTCGGTGTGTTCAATGGCGGGGTTCCAGCCCTTCGTGATGATGTACTCCACCTGCCGGCGGATCCTTGTGGCGTCCATGGCCGTCAGATAGGAAAAGGTTTCAAACTTGCGGCTGTTGACATCCGACAGGGATGATTGGTAGTCCTGCATATCGCTCATGGGTGATGGTCTCGGGTGTTTCCGCCCCTCGGGATTCAGAATCGAGGGGCGCAAGGGTTAAAAATAAAGGGCTGGATTACTTGTGGGACACGTCGAGCTTGTCGACCGTATCGAACTCGAACTTGATCTCCTTCCAGGTCTCCATGGCGATCTTGAGTTCGGGGCTGCTAGTTGCTGCGGCGGTAAGAATGTCTTTGCCTTCCTTCTCCAACACCCGGCCTTGATTGCGGGCTTCGACACAGGCCTCGAGGGCGACCCGGTTGGCTGCGGCACCCGCAGCATTGCCCCAAGGATGGCCGAGCGTTCCGCCGCCAAACTGGAGTACTGCGTCATCGCCAAAGATGCTCACCAGCGCCGGCATGTGCCAAACATGGATGCCACCCGAAGCCACAGCAAAGGCACCCGGCATGGAACCCCAGTCCTGATCGAAGAAGATGCCCATGGAGCGGTCTTCCTTGATGAATTTGTCACGCAGCAGGTTGATCCAGCCGATGGTCGAGGCGCGATCGCCTTCCAGCTTGCCGACTACGGTGCCGGTGTGCAGGTGATCGCCGCCCGACAACCGCAGGATCTTGGTCAGAACCCGGAAATGGATGCCGTGTTTGGGATTGCGATCAAGTACCGCGTGCATGGCGCGGTGGATGTGCAGCAGCACGCCGTTGTCACGGCACCAGTTGGCCAGCCCGGTGTTGGCACAAAAACCGCCGGTGATGTAGTCGTGCATGATGATCGGCGCACCCAGTTCCTTGGCGTACTCGGCCCGCTTGTACATTTCCTCGGGGGTTGGCGCGGTGACATTGAGATAATGGCCCTTGCGTTCGCCAGTCTCCTTTTCGGCTTTGTGGATGGCCTCCATGACGAAATCGAAGCGTTGACGCCAGCGCATGAAGGGCTGTGAGTTGACGTTTTCGTCATCCTTGGTGAAGTCGAGCCCACCACGCAGGCACTCATACACGGCGCGGCCATAGTTCTTGGCCGACAGGCCGAGCTTGGGTTTTATAGTACAACCCAGGAGTGGCCGGCCATATTTGTTCATGATGTCGCGCTCGACCTGGATGCCGTGGGGCGGGCCACCACAGGTCTTGACGTAGGCAATGGGGAAGCGCACGTCTTCCAGGCGCAGGGCACGCACCGCCTTGAAACCAAAGACATTGCCTACCAGCGAGGTAAAGACGTTGACCACCGAGCCTTCCTCGAAGAGATCAATGGGATAGGCAATGAAGGCGTAAAAGCATTCGTCATCGCCTGGCACATCCTCAATGCGATAGGCACGGCCCTTGTAATAATCCATATCGGTGAGAAGATCCGTCCACACCGTAGTCCAAGTGCCCGTGGAGGACTCGGCGGCCACGGCGGCAGCGGCCTCTTCGCGCGGCACACCGGCCTGAGGGGTAATCTTGAAGCAAGCCAGGATGTCCGTGTCCTGCGGGGTGTATTGCGGCATCCAGTAAGTCTCTCGGTACTCCTTGACGCCTGCGCTATAGGTCTTGACTGCCATTTACTTTCTTTCCTCATCGTTGGATATGGGTTCGGAATGGGGCCGGATCCGCACCGGCGGGAGGCCGCAGGGGATATTATACGCCCTTCCAGCATAAGTCATGACAGTAAAATGGCGGGCTGGGCAAGAGTTCTTCCTGTTTAGTATGGCGCAAATTCAATGAAACGCGGGGCTTCGCAGGATCCATATAATACGAACCGCCCTATTTGCCGATGCAGAAGCTCCCGAATATCACCGTTAGGACATCATCGGGTGTTACGGCACCGGTGATTTGTCCCAGTGCGTTTTGAGCCTCGCGCAGATCTTCGGCAATGAGTTCCAAACCCCGGTCTTTCCAGGCCATTTGCGCTGCTGTCAACGCGGTTAATGCCTGTTCCAGGGCATCCAGATGGCGGCGGCGGGCCAGGAATTCGCAGTTCCCTTCTTCCCCGATAAGGCCAGCGGCTTGTTTGAGGTGCTGGCGCAGTAGATCCAGCCCGGCACCGGTGGCAGCAGACAGTTTCAGCCAGGGTAGCCGATCCTCTTCACCACGCGCGGGGGGCTCGTCAAGCCGGTCAATCTGATTAAAGACCCGGGTGATGGGGACACCCAGCTGATGGATCTCATCGGGAACCCCGGGATCTGGCACCACCGTGGCGTCGGTGATCCAGAGTATCCGACTGGCACTTCCGGCGGCGTCCCAGGCACGGCGCACCCCCTCTTTTTCTATGGCATCTCCGGTTTCCCGAAGACCGGCGGTATCCACCAGATGGATGGGCAGGCCGTTGATGTGAATCGATGCGCGCAGCAGATCCCGGGTGGTGCCGGGATGTTGGGTGACAATGGCTATATCCTCACCGGCCAAGGCATTCAGCAGGGTCGATTTTCCGGCGTTGGGCGGGCCCGCCAGCACTACCTGAAAACCTTGGCGGAGGATCCGGCCCTGTTGTGCGGCGCGATGGAGTTCGACGCAGGCGGCGTGCAAGTCCGTGAGACGGCGTTCAAGATCGGCGAAAAGGGCCGGATCGAGATCTTCCTCGACAAAATCAATAGAGGCCTCGACAAAGGCGCGCAGTTCCAGCAATGGCTCGGCCAGAGCCTGAATCCGCCGGGAAAAGGTTCCCTGGAGGCCCCGATGGGCCAGTCGTGCGGTCTGAGCGGAACCGGCCTCGATCAGGTCGGCAATGGCCTCGGCCTGGGTCAGGTCGAGCTTGCCGTTCTGAAAGGCCCGGGCTGAAAATTCCCCGGGCCAAGCCAGACGGGCACCTTGGTGCAATATCGTCGTCAAGAGCAGGTCGAGTACCGCAGGCCCGCCGTGGCCCTGAAATTCGACCGTATCCTCGCCCGTGAAGGAATGGGGGGATGGAAAAAACAGCAGCAGTCCGCTGTCGAAGGGCGTACCCGCAGCATCCCGGAAGGTGGCTAGCTGTGCGGCGCGTGGCGGTGGGCAATGACCGGCGATGAACCGCACAATTTCTCGCACGAGATCGCCAGATACTCGCACAATCCCGATGGCCCCCCGGCCCGGAGCGGTGGCGATCGCCGCAATGGTATCGCCTCCGGTCACGGCCAGCGGCCGTTGTTACAGGGTCTCGGGACTGATTTTTCGGGTGATGACCCACTGCTGGGTAATCGACAAGAAGTTATTGACCACCCAATACAGCACCAGACCGGCTGGGAAGAAGGCAAAGAACACCGTGAACATGACCGGCATGGCCATCATGACCTTGGCCTGAATCGGATCGATGGGGGCGGGATTGAGCCGTTGCTGTATCCACATGGAAGCGCCCATCACCAACGGTAGGATGAAGTAGGGATCCTTGACGGAGAGGCTCTGAATCCACAGGATAAAAGGCGCGTCACGCAGTTCCACGCTTTCCAGCAACACCCAATATAGGGAAATGAAGACCGGTATCTGTACGACAATGGGCAAGCATCCCCCCAACGGGTTGATCTTTTCCTTCTTGTACAGCTCCATCATGGCCTGGTTGAGACGCTCCCGGTCGTCGCCATAACGATCCTTGATGGCCTGCAAACGCGGGGTGATTTTGCGCATGTTGGCCATGGATTTGTAACTTTGTTCAGAAAGTTTGTAAAAACCCGCCTTGATGAGTACTGTCAAGAACACGATGGCCCAACCCCAGTTGCCGATCAGGGACTGGAGCTTGCTGAGTAACCAGAACAGGGGTTGCGAGAGGATGGTCAGATTGCCGTAGTCCACTGTAAATTCGAGCCCTGGTGCCACCTTGCCGAGTTCGTCCTGGAGCTTGGGGCCGGCCAGAAGCCTGGTTTCAAAGACGGTTTCTTCCCCTGGCGGGAGACGCAGCGAAGGCGAATACATGCCAATCCGGTAGCGTGGCCCCTCCAGTTGATGGCTATAAAAGTGGTAGGCCGTGGTGGCGGGCGGTATCCAGGCGGATAGAAAATAGTGCTGATCCAGGGCAATCCAGCCACCCGTGACCTCTTGATCCAGCGGTTGTTTGGCGTATTTATCGAAGGGCAGTTTTTCGTATTTCTTGGCTGGCGTGTAAAAAGAGGCACCGGTATAGGTATAAACGAACTGGTAACCCTCTTCCTGGGGCGCGGTTCGCACCATTTGCTGATAAGCCCGCCCAGACCAGGGTTCACGGGTGTGATTACGGACGATCTGGCGCACTTCGATCAGGTAACTCCCTCGAGAAAAACGATATTGGTTGACCACCTCCAAGCCTTCCGGGGTATAGCTGGTCAGATCGACGGTAAGGTTTTCCTGGCCCTCCGGCAAGCGGTATTCCCGATGTGTGGTTTCAAATAGGGTCTCATGGCTGGGTGCCTTGGCCCCCAAGGTCGTGACCAAACCCAGCTGGGCCTGATAATAACGCGGGGCATCCCCGGCAAGGAGCCGAAAAGAGGGACTCTCCATCTGACCCGATTTTTCCGGATAACCCAATAGGCGCAAAGACTGCAGCACCCCGCCACGCAGCGATATCTCCGCGTCGACGAGATCCGTCACCACACGAACCACCGCCGAGGGGGGAGCGACCGATGCTACGGATTCCTGGGGGAGGGGAGGGGCTTCCGTATCGGACTTAAGGGCAGGTGCCGGGCTCTCGGTGATCCTGGGACGGACTGTGGTGGTCACCTCTGGCGGCGGATTCACGGCTGGGCGCGGATAGTCCTCCAGCCAGGCCTGATAGGTCAGGAGACCGAGAAATAAAAAAGAAAACAGCAGGGGAACACGTAAATTCTGGATCACGGATGGGTCTCGACGGCTAGGGAAGGCCCAAAACAAAGGGCGGGAATAAAGGTAGCAAAAGGGTGGTAAAAAACGGCGTTGTAAAAGGGTGGTAAAAAACGGCGTTGTAGCAGCTCAACCAGGGGATGGTCTCATCCCCTCACAACTAGCCCTGCGAGAAGCCGATCAAGGTAAACCCTCAAGTCGCGGTGTTCCTGAGTGACACTTCGTGCTTGCGCGCTGATTACAATATCGAGAGGCGGTAGAATCGCACGCTTTTGGCGAAAGGCTTCTCGCGCCAGCCGCCTGATGTGATTGCGATCAACCGCTCGATGTAACACCTTGCGCCGAAGGGCAAGTCCCAAACGAGGATGATCCTGATTGTTTGGCCAGCAGACTGCGGTAAACGGCCCTTCCTGGTGGCGGATTCCCTGGGTAAAAACTCGATTGAAATCGCGGCGCAACAGCACACGGAAGCGCCGGGGAAATCTAAAATCCTGTGCTGAACCGGGCAGAGCGGCGGACTCGCGCTGTCTTAAGGAATCAGGTGATGACGTCCCTTTTTACGCCTTGCGCTCAACACCTTGCGGCCATGACGGGTGGCCATGCGGGCACGAAAACCATGAGTTCTGGCACGCTTCAAGCGACTGGGTTGGAATGTACGTTTCATAAAAATTTCTTGAGTAAAATAATGGATCCATGAAGGGGATACAGCCTATCCTCGCCACCCGCAAACGGTCAAGACCTGTTCTTCTCATGGGCGAAAAAACTTCATGGCATCGGTCGTGCTGGCATCCCACTGAGAGCCTTGAGCGCCTCGCGGGTGGCCGTGAGCAGGGATTTCTCCGGTTTGTCGTCACACTGACGTTCCACCCACCGGAGCAAGACCGCCATCTCACCGCCCCGCAGGAGATCCTGGCCAGTAGCCAGATTGAGGCCGGACAGGAAACCTTGCAACCAATCCTGGTAGCGGCGGTATTCCAGAATGCCCTGGTCGATGCCCTGATCGGCCTCCATCTGGGCCTTGTGAAAATCTTCACACAGGCGGGTGCCATATCCCCACAGAGAGGGCAGTTCCTGGGCCCCGGACTGACCGGAAAGCGTCATTAGCAAAGGCAAAAAAGCGACCCCCTGCTTGAATAATCGGGTCTGGTGGCGGGAAGAATGGATCCCATGGGATTGTTTCATTTTTTGCCGCCCTCTACGGGTAAAATATCCTCACCTGTGGGCAGTGCCACAGGCCGGCCAATGGAATGATACTCGATGCCCGCTGCCGCTACGGCTCCGGGGTCGAAAAGGTTGCGGCCATCAAAGATCAGGGGGTGTTTTACCAGGGCCGCACGGATGGCCGGAAAATCCGGACTACGAAACTCCCCCCATTCGGTCACGATCACCAGGGCATCAGCGCCCGTCAGGGCTGCCATGGCGCGTGGCATGAGGCGCAGATCCGCACGTTCGCCATACAACCGCTGGGTCTCTTGGCGGGCCACAGGATCATAGGCCTGGACAATCGCGCCAGCCGCCCACAGAGCCTCCAGCAGAACCCGGCTGGGGGCTTCGCGCATGTCGTCGGTATTGGGTTTGAAGGCCAGTCCCCAAAGGGCGAAGATTTTGCCTCGCAGATCCTGGGAAAAATGGGCCAGAATCTTGTCGAACAGCACCCGTTTTTGACGGGCGTTGACCGCTTCCACGGCGGTGAGGAGGTTGGCCTCCAGGCCCAGGGTTCTGGCGGTGTAGGCCAGCGCCTTCACATCCTTGGGAAAGCAGGAGCCGCCATAGCCGCAGCCCGGGTAGATAAACTGGTAGCCGATGCGAGGATCGGAGCCGATGCCAACACGCACCTTCTCAATATCGGCCCCGACACGGCTGGCAATATTGGAGAGTTCATTCATGAAGCTGATTTTCGTTGCCAGCAGGGCGTTTGCGGCATATTTGGTTAGCTCCGCCGAGCGCACGTCCATCAGTAAGATCCGCTCGTGGGATCGATTGAAAGGGGCATACAGGGCTCGCATCAGTTCGCCGGTACGGGGATTGTCGCAACCCACGACAATCCGGTCGGGACGCATGAAGTCTTCAATCGCCGCACCTTCCTTGAGAAACTCGGGGTTCGAGACGACATCAAACTCCACGGCTACCCCTCGCGCTGCCAGGGATGCAGCAATCGTTGTTCGTACCTGGTCGGCGGTGCCGACCGGTACCGTCGATTTGTTGATCACGATCCGATAGGTTTCGAGGGATTGGCCGATGGTGTTCGCCACCGCCAACACATGCTGCAGATCCGCCGAACCATCTTCCTCGGGAGGTGTTCCCACGGCAATAAACTGGAACAGTCCATGCCGGACACCCGCCACCGCATCGGTAGAAAAGGTCAGACGGCCAGCTTTGCGGTTGGCCTGAACCAACTGATCAAGACCCGGTTCGTGAATCGGTATTTCACCCGCGTTGAGCATGGCGACTTTGCGCTGATCCACATCGATGCACAGCACCTCATTGCCCACGTCGGCAAGGCATGCCCCACTCACCAGTCCCACATAGCCGCTTCCAAAGATGGTGACTTTCACGTCAGCCTCGTTAGTTTACAAAGTTCAAAGATAAAATTATCAAAAACCTGTGCCAGGATTCGTTCAATCGATCCAGAACCCTGATCCGGTCAGGACGACACACCGCGCCATTTGGCCTGAAGCACCTCGCGGTTGAGCGCTAGCCACTGAATCGCCAACAGGGCGCTGGTCGAGTCAATGCGGTTGAACAGCGCCGACATGGCTTCCTGCCAGGGTAGCACGACGACCCGGATATCCTCGCCTTCACCGGATAGCCCGTGAATGCCGCTCGCCCGACGGCTGTCAACTCGGCCACAATAGAGGTGGATGCGTTCGCTGGTGGTACCAGGGCTGACATAAAAAACCCCGATCTTCTCAAGCGCTGACAGGACGCATCCCGCTTCCTCCCAAGATTCCCGGTGCGCCACTGCCTCCGGAGTTTCACCGGCCTCGATCAAACCGCCAATGATCTCCCACAACCAGGCGCGCGACCCGGATTCCAAAGCGCCAATCCGAAATTGTTCGATCAAGACCAGTGCTTCCTGATCAGGGTCATACAGCAACACGGATGCCGCTTCCAGCCGTTCCAACCGCTCCCGGACGATAATCGGACTCATGCCGCCGGCGAAAAGCCGATGACGCAAGCGGTAGCGATTCAGATGGAAAAAACCTGCGTAACAGGTTTCACACTCAAGCAATTCAATGGATTGATCCATGCTAGGATATCTCGGAACCAAGGTGAGGGGCGGACTGGGACGGGTGCTATTGCGACCCAAATTACTAACCACGCTTTTACCGCAGTCTGTCTGGGTCTGACGAGTTTTACAACGGGGATTCCAGCATTTCTTGCAGGTCTTTCTTGCGGTACCGCTACCCATCGGGGATACTCAATCCGCCACGGATCGTGGGTGTGAGGTGGAATGTCAGGCCTCTCCCCAGGGAGATGGCACCTCGCGGCTTATGAGGTTGTGAAGGTTTTGTAACGAATGTTTTCTAATTTTTTAGGAGGATGCAATGGCTGAGCTTTTCTCTGATGGGTGGATGAAAAGATACATGGAAGAGTGGAACAAGGAGCCCGCCTTGGCGGACGCCTTGGCGGAGATCGATTTCAACAGCACCATTGGGTATGGCTTCGATGGCGAGGATAATCCCTGCGGTTTTCTCAAAGTTGAGCGTGGCAAGGTGGTTGCCGCAGGTGCTTATAACGGCGAGACCTTGAATTGGGATATTCGGGCCGGTAAGGATCTTTGGGAGAAATGGAAGGGCAGTCCGCCCGGAATGATGGGGCTGGGTATGGCCTATACGACCCGCAAGTTGAAATTCAAGGTGGGTGACTACGGGGCGATGATCAAGGATCCGCGGATGGCAACGCCTTTTATCAAGAGCTTCAGCGTGATGGGCCGCGTTTAAACAGAAGGCCTCCGGCTGGAGGCCCGACCCTGGCATTCCGGGGTCAAGAGACCTTCCGTGCCTAGGAGCTTTGTCGAAGGGCTTAGAGCCAGCGAATGGCACGGTGGGCCTGGAAGGGGTTGGCGTGGTTCGTGACAGGGAAGGATTTTTCTTTGTAACATATCGGGCCTTTATATTTATCAACTTTTCCACGGGATCTCTCACGATGGCTAATCGGGTTTTGACGTTGGCGCGGTTTTTACCGATCACCTTGGGACTGGCGACGGGATGCTCCGATGCCGCACCGCCGGTTCCTTCTGTTGCATCGGCACCGGTTGCCGCTGCGGGTGAGTACGTGGTGGTTCAACAAAGCCGTGGGGTACCCACGGTCTCCCTGGGAGGGACGGTCGTGCCTTACCGGGAGGTGACACTGTCCGCTCAAATGCCCGGACGGATCAAGTTCGTCGCGGGGATCGAAGGCGACCGCTTCAAGGAAGCCGAGGCGTTGGTGGCCATTGATGACAGCGAGTTGCGGGCCAAACGTCAATCCGCCCTGGCTCAGTTGGCGAATGCCGAGGTGAACTGGCGTAACGCGGGTGTGCAATACGAACGGGAATTGTATTCGCCGCGTTCCAAGCAGGGTATGGGCGGCATGGGTGGGCCCAATCTTTTCGATCAAATGTTCACCAAGCCCATGGAGAATTTCATGGGTAACCGATCCACGGGAACTGAGCGTTCGGCGGACATCTATAGTTCGGGTTCGCAGATCCAACAGGCCCAGAATGCCATCCTGCAGGTTCGCTCCGAGATTCAGGCGCTGGATGTCAAATTGCGAGATGCCCAGAGTTTTGCGCCCTTTGACGGCGTGATCATCAAAAAATTCGTCGAGGTAGGTGACACGATCCAGCCTGGCCAGCCTCTCTTGAAGTATGCGGATGTTGAATATCTGCAGGTACTCGTTGATGTGCCCGCCCGTCTGAGACCCGGTCTCAACGATGGCATGATGCTTCAATCCGAACTGGATGTGGATAACAAAATGGTGCCGGTTCGGGTGGCACAGATCTTTCCCACGGCGGATGACCAGCGGCATACTGTGAAGGTCAAATTTGACCTGCCCCAGGGGCTTGCCTCTCCTGGCATGTACGCCAAGGTGTTGGTGCCAGATTTTACCGCCGAGGAGCGTTCAAGCCCTGTCTTGCCCCTCAGTGCGATTCGCTACAATGGTAGCTTGCCGGGGGTGTATGTGTTGGGAGAGGACGGCCGCCCTCAGCTCCGGTTGGTCAGACTGGGGGAGCAGATGACGGGAGGGTCTGTCATGGTACTCTCGGGTGTGCAGTCGGGTGAGCGGGTATTGAGGGATCCAGGTTCATCAACCTCTCAGAGCTGGGCCGCTCCGGGTTCCCCGCCGCTTCGTTAAAGGATTCAATAGTGCCATTTACTATGGGTAGAGTCGGCTAATGAGCAACAGCGATCACAGGCATCCGGAAAAAGTTGAAGAGACCCCTCTTTCCGATGAGGAACTGGGTCTAGCCGGTCGTACCGCCCGGTTTTTTATTCGTTCTCCCTTATCGCCATTATTTTACATGGCGATGATGCTGATGGGCTTGATGGGATTGGTCATGACGCCTCGGCAGGAGGATCCTCAAATCTCCGTGCCGATGGTGGATATTTTCATTCAATACCCGGGTGCCTCAGCCGAACAGGTGGCGCTGCTGGCCATCGATCCCCTGGAACGCATTATGAGCGAAATCAAGGGAACCAAACACGTCTATTCCATGTCGGATCGTGGCATGGGGATGGTCACCGTGGAGTTTGACGTGGGTCAGCAGATGGGCCCCTCGTTGGTCAAGGTCAACGACAAACTAGATTCCAACATGGACAAAATTCCACCAGGTGTCATGCATCCCCTGGTGAGGGCCAAGGGTATTGACGATGTACCCGTGGTGAATATCACCTTGTGGTCCACCGAGGTGGACGATGGTCAGCTGCGAATGCTGGCACAAGACGTTCTCCAGTCCATCAAAGAAATTCCCAACACGGGGAATGGATTCATCGTGGGAGGGCGCCGGGAGCAGGTTAAGGTCGAGGTCTTCCCCGAGAAATTGTCCGGCTATGGCATCAGCCTTGACCAAGTCGCCAACACGATTAAGACCGCCAATAGCGAAACTCGCGCTGGCGGAGTCGAATCTGGGGATGTCCATCTGTCCGTTGTGACAGGTTCTTTTTTGCGCTCCGCCGAGGACATCAATCGGTTGGTGGTGGGAACCTTTCAGTCGATTCCCCTGTATGTCCATGATGTCGCGCGGGTGTCTCAGGGGCCAGAGGATGCCAAGGAATTTGTCACTTATTACACGGGGCCAGCCAATACTTCCCCAGTCAAGGCCAATGGAGCCTCGGCAGTCACCATTGCCGTGGCCAAAAAAGAAGGATCCAATGGCGTTTCGGTTGCCAATGCCATCATTGAAAGGGTCAATGATCTGAAGGGAAATCGTATTCCCAGCAATGTTCAGGCTAGTATCACCCGGAATTACGGAGAGACGGCCAACGATAAGGTGAATGAGCTGCTCTTTAAGCTCTTCATGGCCACCAGTTTTGTTTTCTTCCTGGTGCTAGGAGCCTTTGTGGCCCTGCGGCCCGCCATAGTCGTAGTGTTGGTCATCCCGGTGGTGTTGTTGATGACGGTGTTTTCCGCCTGGTTGACGGGCTATACCATTGACCGGGTCAGCCTGTTTGCACTGATTTTCTCGATCGGTATCCTGGTCGACGATGCCATTGTTGTCGTCGAAAATATCTACCGGCGATGGCTGGAGGAAGGCCGAACCGATATCAATACTGCGGTGGATGCGGTACGCGAGGTGGGGAACCCCACTATCCTGGCGACATTAACCTGCATTGCCGCCCTTTTGCCGATGGGCTTTGTGACGGGCATGATGGGGCCCTATATGATGCCGATCCCGGTTTTGGGATCGATCGCCATGATGATTTCCCTCTTCGCGGCCTTTGTGTTCACACCCTATTTTGCCATCTCCAAATGGCTACGCCCCACCATGCGTTATCTGGCGGTTGCCGAGGCGAGAGAACATCGTCAAGCAGAAGCCCTGGAAAAACTCTTCCGCCGGATGCTCATGCCACTGATCGAAAGTCCATTCAAACGCCGGCTGTTTCGTTTGGTGTTGTGGGGAACCTTTCTTTTCACCTGTGCGTTTTTCTATACCAATTGGGTTGCGGTGAAGATGCTGCCTCTAGATAACAAGCCGGAGTTTTGTGTCGTGTTGGACATGCCGGATGGCAGCGCCTTGCCAATGACTGTGAATACTGCCCGTCAGATTGCGGACAAGTTGCTCAAACAACCGGAGGTGTTGGCGGTTCAAGTCTATGCAGGCACCTCGCGTCCTTTTGATTTTAACGGCATGGTGCGCCATTACTATCTGCGGGATAAGCCCTGGTTTGGAGAAATACAGGTTCAGCTGTTATCCAAGAAACATCGAAAGCGTTCGAGCCACCAGATTGCCGTGCAGGCACGAGAGGATCTGCGGGATATTGCCAAGGCTTCCCGGGCACATCTTGCGGTCGTGGAAATGCCGCCAGGTCCCCCGGTTCTCCAATCCGTGGTGGCGGAGGTTCACGGCCCGGATGCAAGCCGTCGTCAAGTGGCAAAAGATCTGACACAGATTTTTGAAGGGGCGGAAAGCGCTCGCGATGCGGATAATTATCTCCGTGAGCCCTATCACTACTGGCGGTTTTCCGTGGATACGGAAAAGGCTGTACGTCGGGGTGTCTCGGTCGACGCCGTCAACCGCAATCTGGTCATGGCTTTGGGGGGTACTACATTAGGCGATATTAAACATGAACAGCATGCGGGTCGAGAGTCCGTCAGCATTCTGATTCAGGTACCCTTGGCCGAGCGTTCGGAGATAACCCGGCTGGGTGATTTGCCGATACCGGCAGGTATGTCGGGCACCTTGCCGTTGCGAGAGCTTGGCCGCTTTGAAAAAGTTCCGGAAGATGATCTCATCTTTCATAAGGATTTGCGTAGTGTTGAATATGTGGTTGCCGATGTGGGCGGGCGGCTTGCGGCACCGGTATACGCCATGCTACAGGTTCAAGACCAGTTGAATAAGAAGGGCTATCGAACCCCCGAAGGGGTTGCTCTTGAATCGTCCTGGATCGGGCCCCCCAAGGGTGACAGGGTCTCCGCCTATGAGTGGAGCGGGGAATGGACGGTAACCTATGAAACTTTCCGTGATATGGGAGCGGCGTTC
>JBAXSA010000033.1:0-16702 GCA_037130945.1 Pseudomonadota bacterium
GTGTAAAACTCAGAGTCACCGCTTACTCTATTTCCTCACTACTCTTGGTTTCTCGACATGTACGCCTAACGCCAGCGTTCAGCGGGCGCAGCCGCGAAACCAGTCCGGAACCACTGGGCCATCCTCCGCGCTCCGCTACACGCCATGTAGGCCAATAAATCGAGCCTAGCCCCTTTTGATTGTTTTTTGATTGAGGCTAGGTGCATTTACTTGGTTCTTTTCAAAAGAATCATCCTTCATGATGTTCGTTATGGTTGCAACAGTTTTCTTCATCTTTAAGTTTTCCAGATAGATATTCATTAACTACATCATTTATTCTACCTGATACTCCTCTAATTACTTTTAATCCTTGTTTTTGTAACGCATTGTACATACCCTGACCAATACCGCCAGTAATAACGAGAGATATATTTGAATTTAACAATAGATTTGCAAGTTCTTGATGATTATGAGCAAGGCTACTTGCAGAAATCTCATGAATATCAATAATTTTATCTTCATTTAGAGTTATAATTACAAAACTTGCACTACGGCCAAAATGTTGGTTTATCATTTCACCGTCTTTAGGAATTGCTATTTTCATTTTTTTACATTATATTTTATACAGAAATTTATCTATACTCAGGGATTATTCTTCTAGCTCTAGTTTGACAGGAGTTATGTTCTGCAGATTCTCTGAAATCGGACAGCGATTATCAATTTCTTCCAAGAATTTTCTCTTTTCATCTAATGAAAGATCCGCATCAATCTTTGTGAATACTTTATAAGAAACAAATCCAGGTCGATTATCTTTATTCTTGCCCATATATACATCCGGATCTATCTCAGCCTCAACACGAGCTTCAATACATCTCAGATTGATCCTTTTTTGACGAGCGATAATCTGCCCGATCGTAATAACGCAGGCAGCGAGAGAAAGACAAGCAAACTCAAGAGGCGACGGTCCTTCATTTTTACCACCACCAAGCGGTGGTTGATCGACTATCACCTCATGATCTCTAATTTTGCTAACAATCTTAAAGTCTTGGACTAACTTCGCACTAATCTCAAGTTTCTTAATCATCTTGTGTACCTCGCTAACTGTTGGTTTAGAAAATTCAACTGGGGGGGTAGCAGTATGGGGCTGACGCCTAACGTGTAGTTAAGCCCCACGGCGCTATATTACCCGCCCAAAAACCATGATCCTACCTCGCCGTGGGGCTCGAACGGAAAGTTAGATTAAAACCCACACCATTGGCAAGCCGGAGTAGGCAGATTTCGCACACCAAGGATCTATGGGGATTCTAGGGTCTGCCGTCTGTCAAGGTCAAGGCGACTGACAGGACGAATCGGTGAGGATTGACCGGCATCCCCGCGTTTCATTGAATTTGCGCCATACTAAACAGGAAGAACTCTTGCCCAGCCCCCATTTTACTGTCATGACCCCAAAGAAAATCTACGCGGCGGCTAGTATCTCGGACGACGCAAAGACAATGATTGCACGTCTCTACCAGGTGCAGCATGCGCAGGGTAAGCGTCGCCGCGAGTTTGTTGATGATACTCGATATTCAAGTTTTTTTGCTTGACAAGATGAAATAGGCGAAAATTATCGCCTTCCCGTGGAGAGGAGATGTTGCCATGTTTACTGACTCGCTACCGTTCGTTGAAATGTATGTGGAATGGCTCGACGAATCGTTGAGGGCGCACTCACCTGGGCAGAAGTTGACCCGAATACAGAAATTATGGCTTGGCTTCTGAACGGATGAAAAAAACAGACAAAACATACAGTTGTAAGCACCTCCCGGGAAAACTCTGACGTGGCCTTGCAGGGCCGCCGGATTTTACTGGGCGTGACCGGCGGTATCGCCGCCTACAAGGCCGCTGAGCTGGTACGGGGGCTGACCCTCTGGGGTGCCGAGGTGCGGGTGGTGATGACTGCTGCCGCCTGCCACTTTCTCACCCCCCTGACGCTCGAAGCCCTCAGTGGCCACCCGGTCGCCATCGATCTCATGGATCGCCAGCGGGAATCGGCCATGAGCCACATTGCCCTGGCCCGATGGGCGGAACGAGTCTTGATCGCCCCCGCCAGCGCCGATTTCATGGCACGCCTGGCCGCAGGATTTGCCAATGACCTGCTGAGTACGCTGTGCCTGGCCTGCGAAGCCCCGATCCTGTTGGCACCCGCCATGAACCGGGCGATGTGGCACAACCTTGCAACCCGCGCCAATGCCGCCTTGCTCGAATCCCGCGGTATCGCCCTCTGGGGGCCGGCGGCGGGTGCCTTGGCCTGCGGTGAAGAAGGCGAGGGGCGAATGCTGGAGCCTCAGAGGCTGGTCGAACATCTGGCGGCCAGTTTTCTGGATCCCGCGCCAGCATTGATGGGACTTTCAGCCCTGGTAACCGCCGGCCCGACCCGGGAGGCCCTGGATCCGGTGCGTTTTCTCTCCAACCGCAGCTCGGGACGCATGGGCTATGCCATGGCTGCGGCTCTCAAGGCTCAGGGGGCCAGGGTGTGTCTGGTGAGCGGGCCCACCGCACTCGCCCCGCCGCCGGGGGTTGAGCGAATCGACGTGGAGGACGCCTTGAGCATGCACCGGGCGGTGTTCGAGCGAATCGGGGAGTGTGCCCTGTTCGTGGCCTGCGCCGCAGTGGCCGACTATCGTCCCGCCGAGGTGGCACCTGAAAAACTCAAAAAAGGCGAAAACACACGGGTGTTACACCTGATCAAAAACCCCGACATTTTGGCTGAGGTGGCCGCCTTGCCACCGGGGATCCGCCCCTTCTGCGTTGGCTTTGCCGCCGAAACCCATGATCTCGAACAGCACGCCCGGGATAAGCTATACCGCAAGCGATTGGATATAATCGCCGCCAACCGAGTGGGCGGCCCGGACGGGGGATTTGATCGAGTCAGCAACCGTCTCTCGGTTTATTGGCCCGGTGGCCAGGCCGAATGGCCCCTGTTACCCAAATCCGAGCTGGCCCACCGGCTGGTGTGTCTCATTGTGGAGCGTTACCATGCATCGCATTCAAGTTAAAATTCTGGATTCTCGGCTGGGCGATGTTTTTCCCTTGCCCCAATATGCCACGGACGGCTCGGCGGGAATGGATCTGCGCGCCATGTTGGAGGAAGACATTGAACTTGCCCCCGGCGACACCACCCTGATCCCGAGCGGTATGGCTCTCTATATCGCCGACCCCGGCCTGGCGGGCCTGGTACTCCCCCGCTCGGGACTCGGTCACCGGCACGGTATCGTACTCGGAAATCTGATTGGGTTGATTGATTCGGACTACCAGGGCGAACTGCTGGTATCTTGCTGGAATCGTGGTCAGAGTCCCTTCCTGCTCCAGGTCGGTGAACGTATCGCGCAACTGATCATCGTGCCGGTGGTTCGGGCGGAACTCGAGATTGTCGAGTCTTTCGAGGCCAGCCGACGAGGCACAGGTGGCTTTGGCCATTCTGGCCGTCATTGACCCAAGACTCACCCCCCGGGAGTAGTAAAGATATGGAATTTATGGGGAAAGGCCGTACTAGCGCGTCCGCCAAGTCGCCATCGCAATGGGGTATCCCCATAGATCGTTACGGTTGGGCGGGATTGGGCGGTCTGGGTATTGCCACCCTGGCGGGAATGCTGGTCATTGCCCTGTGGTTCGGACACCTTTACCGCGAGACCGAGCGGGATAAGGGCCATGCCATGGCCCAAGCGGTAGTGTTTCATCTCACGGATGTGCTGGATATCTACCACAGATCTCTGGTTCAAACCGCCGCAGATCCCAACCTCAGGGCCTTATGGAAGGCCCAGGACACTCTGTTACTTGCGACTTATCAACACGAGGCCTTGATGACGATTTCTCACGCCTTGCGTTTACAGATTTTCCCGTTGTTTTATCAACAACAGGAGCGAGAGAGTACGCCACCCTTCGGTTTTGCGAGTCTCGATCTGTTGCGCCAAGTGGAAAAATCGCGAAAGCCCACGGCCATCGAATTACACTTGCCGGGTACCGCTCACACCCATTTTGCTGCGGCCGCGCCAATCTTTTCGGAAGATGGCAAGGAACCCCTGGCAATTCTTTACCTGGCCTTCAATAGCCCCTGGCTCCAAACCCTGCAATCTTCCTTGGGTCAGTATCCGGGACGCCTGGAGATCCAGCAAAAGGGGAACAATCGGGCCTTGACCCTGGCTGTTTCACCGGTGGCACCCGCTGCGAGTGCCACCCCCTCCGAGATTCTGCCCATACCCAATACCTCCTTGCAGCTGGCTGGCTGGTACCAGAGCCCGCTATTCCTGACCAGTCCGCCCGAGCTGGCCACCACCCTGTCTTTTGTGCTGGTGATGCTTATTAGCATTGCCGCTGTCACGCTGCATGGCGTCCAGCTCAAGCGAACCCTACGGGCAGATCTGGGCAATCTGCTGTCGCTGAGCGAATCCCTGCTGGCCGGCCAAAATCCGGCCCTGGGTGGACTGATTCTGCGGGAACTCTGGGGTACCGCCGACCGCCTCCGGCAGATGATCCTGGCTTCGCGAACCACGGCGCGGCCAGGATCATCCGCCACCATTCCCGCAACCCCCGGCGGCATGACAGAATTTGCCACGACACACCCCTCCCCATCCGCTGCCACCGTGCCCCAGCAGGCGAGCCGTGGCGTGCCGCCCGCCACCACGATACCTGAGCAAATTTTCTGTTTTCAGGATATTCGTGGCCTGACCGGCACCGACCTGACGCCCGAAAGGATTCGAGTGATTGGCCAGGCGCTGGGCTCGCAGCTCTACGACCTGGGTCAGCAGGAAGTCCTGGTCGGCCGTGACAGCCGTCGCAGTACACCGGAACTGGCCGAGGCCCTGATCTTGGGACTGATCGAAAGCGGCCGGGACGTGCTGGATATCGGTCTGGCACCCACCCCACTCTTGTGGTTTGGCACCCAGACCCTGAGCGCCCGTTCCGGCGTGATGGTGACCGGAAGCCATGACGCCAAGGAATACAATGGGTTACAGATCATCATCAACAACGAAACGATCACCAGCGAGGAACTGGCGCAAACCCGGCAACGCATCGAGTCCGGCAATCTGTTGAGCGGCCAGGGCAGCCGCCGGGAACATAGTTTGATCGAGGAATATCTGCAACAGATTCAAGATGATGTCCGACTCATGCGACCCATCAAAGTAATCCTGGATTGCGCCAATGGGGTGGTTGGCACCCTGGCACCAGCGGTTTTCCGGGCCATCGGTTGCGAGGTGGTGGCGTTATTTTCCGAAGCCAATGGCAATTTTCCCAACCATGCCCCGGATCCGGGTCGCCCGGAAAATCTCCGTGACCTGCAACTCAAGGTCAAACAACACAGCGCCGATTTGGGGCTGGCATTTGATGATGACGGTGATCGGCTGGGCGTCATCGACTCCGAAGGCCAGATCGTGTGGCCGGATCGGGTGCTGATGTGGCTGGCGGCGGACGTGTTGGCGCGCCATCCTGGGGCTGACATCCTGTTCGACGCCGCCACCACGCGAGCCCTGCCGGGGGAGATTCTCCAATATGGCGGTCGACCCTTGATGTGGAAGGCCCAACCAGCCCTTCTCAAGGCCGAAATGAAACGCACCGGGGCTCTGTTGGCAGGCACTGCGGGTGGGCGGTTTCTGTTGCGGGAACGCTGGTTTGGCACCGACGACGCCCTCTACGCCGGGGCCAGGCTAGCCGAACTGGTGGCGATGCAGGGGTTACCCAGCGCTGAGGTCTTGGCCACCATCCCGAACTCGCTGATGACGCCGGAGCTGGAGCTGCCCATGGCCTACCAGCAGCCCGAGGCCTTTCTTCAGCGTTTTGTCGGTGCCGCTCAGGGGCTGACAGGGGCGAGATTGATTACGGTGGACGGTTTGAGGATCGAATTCGAGGAAGGCTGGGGACACGTCCGGGTCGGCGATGGCTTACCCCAGCTGGTATTCCGCTTCGAGGCCGATTCACAAGAGCAACTGGATCATATCCAGCAACGGTTCCGGGAGCTGCTACGCCGGGTTGAACCCGATCTCCGTTTGCCCTTTTAGAGTTGCCGTTTAGACCCCCTCACCCCAACCTCTCTCCCGAAGGGAGAGGGGCTGGGGATGAGGGAAGCCCGTGATTATTTCGCGGCAGATGGCGGTGGCGGTGGCGGTGGCGGTGGCGGTGGCGGTGCCACGGTCAGTGTCACGGAAGAACTCGCAGCGGACGGGGGAGTGGCCACAGCACCTACGGGGGCCGCTACCGACCTGGCGGAGACTGTGGGCGGCAAGGGCTCATTACGGCGCATCTTGTAAAGGCTCCGTTCCACCCGTTGAATCGCCCCCATGAGGGCACTGCCTTCTTCACTCAGGGCGCTCTCCTTGGGTGTGACTTCGAAGGAAACCTTGGGCAAGGGTATGGGCGAGAAAACAAGTTTCGAGACCTGGTATGGCGTCGCGCTATTGATGTCGATGACGGACTGGACGATTGAGCGTTGCAGATCCGCGTAGAACCCGGGATTGGTGTACTGGGAATCCTCAAGACGCCATTCCAGGTAATCCCAGTCGGCCTCCGAATTTTCCCGAATCTGCTTATATTTCATGGAAACATAGGGAATGATGCCGACGTCGGTATCGATTTCCCCAAGCTTGTAACCGGCATCGTTCAGGAGTTTCATGAGTTCCGAGTCATCCTGATGTTCGGCTCCCTTATGGGCCATGCTGGTAGCGGATGGGGGGGTCACATAGGACAGGACATTGTTACGGAAAAACCCCCAGGTGCTACCCAGTGCGTAAGTGGTATACCCCCAGGCAAGACCCAGGTAAGAGGGTTCATCCATGATCAAATCCGCAGGCAGCGGGTTCGCTCCAGGGGGGAGGACGCCAGCGGATAGGGGCAGGGTGACGGCGCCGCAAAGCAGCGAGACGGACAGAGCCACCGGACGGAACGAGAATGGAATTTTCATCATGTTAGGTTCTCCTCGCACTTAGCGTTCCATGGGGGTCAAGAGAAGGCTGTTATCGCGAACGATGCGGCGGCGCTCTTCGGGCATCGGGATCAAACCCAGCTTGGATAGATAGCCATCGGGACCCAGGGTTTCCTCGCGGGTGACCTCGGTGACGAACTCACGCAAGCCCTTCACCAGTCCCTTGCCGTGGTAATCCTTCATGTGGTCTTTTTTGACATAGAAGTAGAGATAACGCACGAACTGGTAGCGATGCTTGGAGACATCCTCAGCGGAGGGCATTACGCCGTTAATGGGCTGGAGCTTGAAGACATCAGGATGTTCCTTGGCAAAGCGCATGGGCATGAAGGCCATCGTACCGCGGGGTGCCTTGGACAGATAGTTCATGACGTTGGCGTCATAGGGCGTATCGAGTTCCACGATGCGGCCATCTTTCCGCAGATTGACGCATTGCTTGATCCGGTCATCGGCGCTAAAAATGGCCTTGATGCCGGAAATCTTGCGGCAGGCACTTTGCAACACGAAGTCCTCGAAGAAGCCCCGTCCTCCCAGATTGGGTGTCGGCAGAACCAGACGAATCTCGGTATTGGGTAGATTCGGATCCAGCTGATTCCAGGTAGCATAGTGGTTAGGTTGAAACTCGTATCCCTCTGGGTATTCGGCGGCAACTGCTTTATAGATGCTCCCCAGCTTGAGGTCATAGGTTTCATCGTCGATACGGCTAACCAGGACGGCCGCATCATAACCGATCATGATCTCGAGGAGATCCTTGGCACCATGTTCAATGCAGTCATTGAACTCGGGGGTGCGCATCTTCCGCGAACTCGCTAGCACATCCGGATATTCGATGCCTACGCCCGCACAAAAACCCTTGATGCCCCGGGTGGTGCCTTCGTTATGCATTTCGGCGGGGGGCAGTCCGGTTTGGGCGCTCAGGTGTTCGGACAACGCCTTGGCATAGGCGGCCACCAGGGTGGAGCCGATGATCGAAACCACATTGCCGGCCTTCCGGGACTCGGATAAAGGCGCTGCGGGCGCGGATTTGGAGACATTGATACCCTTGGCATCGGACGCGGATTTAGGGGTATTGGCAACCTTTGCAGCAGGCTGGCCCAGACCGGCCTGGGTGCCCTGTGGCGGGTTCACATAGTCGATGTTGGCATCGGTGGGGGAAGCCGAGAAGGCCAATCCGGCTATTAAGAGGCCAGACAGGGCGCCTCCCGCGATTGCCCATCTTTTGAATAGGGCGTTTATTGTCATACAACACTCTCCGGTCAAGAAAAAAACAGATTGGTTACTTTACACGAAAGCCTGTCACAAGGCGACGCCTCGCCGACCAGAATGAGTCCAGACCCACTGAGGCACGGAAAAATATCCTGGACACTATATTATCTGGATTTTAGCTATTGTTTTATTGTTTTGAAGGACTGCGACATGGACTGGATTCGTCTGCGGGGTGTCCGCACCCACAATCTCAAAAATCTGGATCTGGATCTGCCCCGCAACCGCCTGATCGTAATCACCGGGTTATCTGGCTCCGGCAAGTCGTCGCTGGCCTTCGATACCCTCTATGCCGAGGGTCAGCGGCGCTATGTCGAGTCGCTGTCGGCCTACGCCCGGCAGTTTTTGTCGATGATGGAAAAGCCCGACATCGATCACATCGAGGGGCTTTCGCCGGCGATCTCCATCGAACAAAAATCCACCTCCCACAACCCGCGCTCGACAGTCGGCACTATCACCGAGATTTATGACTACCTGCGCTTGCTGTTCGCCCGGGCCGGTACCCCCTATTGTCCCGAGCATGGCATGACCCTGAACGCCCAGACGGTCAGCCAAATGACCGACCAGGTGCTGGCGTTGCCAGAGGGCAGCCGCTGGATGTTGCTGGCACCGGTGGTGTCGGATCGCAAGGGCGAACACCACAAGCTGCTCCAGGGACTCAAGGCCCAGGGCTTTATCCGGGTGCGGATCGATGGGGTTGTCTATGAAGTGGACGAGGCTCCGGAGCTTGATCTTCGTCGCAAACACCGTGTCGAGGTGGTGGTGGATCGCTTCAAGGTGCGGGGGGATATTCGCTTGAGAGTGAGCGAGTCCTTTGAAACCGCTCTCAAGCTGGCCGATGGCCTGGCCCGGCTGGCACCGCTCGAAGGGGAGGGCGAAGAATGGATCTTTTCTGCCCGCTTTGCCTGTCCGGAATGCGGCTATAGCCTGGTGGAACTCGAACCCCGCCTGTTTTCCTTCAATAATCCAGCGGGTGCCTGTCCCTCCTGCGATGGCTTGGGCGTCAAGCAATTTTTTGATCCCCAGCGGGTGGTCGCCCACCCCGAGTTGAGCCTGGGCGGCGGCGCGGTGCGTGGCTGGGATCGCCGCAATGTCCATTACTACCAGATCATCCGTTCCCTGGGCCGGCATTATGGTTTTGATCCAGAAACCCCTTGGCGAGATCTGCCACCGGCGATCCATCAGGTGGTGTTGCAGGGCAACGCCGGGGAGGTCATCGAATTCAGCTATCTCACCGAGCGCGGCGGGGTGGTCAAGCGCCGTCATGCCTTCGAAGGGGTCTTGCGCAACATGGAGCGGCGCTACAAAGAGAGCGAATCAACGATGGTGCGGGAAGAACTGGCCCGCTATATTTCAAACCAGTCCTGTCCAGAGTGTGGCGGTACCCGCCTCAACCGGGCGGCCCGGCACGTCAGGATTGCCGCTTGTAATCTGCCCACCCTGACCGCGTTGCCGGTCGGGCAAGCCCTCAGTTTTTTTCAGACCCTGCAACTGCCGGGTGCCAAGGGCGAAATCGCGGCCAAAATCCTGCGTGAGATCGAGCAACGGCTGCAATTTCTGGTCAATGTCGGGCTCGATTATCTGACCCTTGAGCGCAGCGCCGAGACCCTATCCGGGGGTGAGGCCCAGCGCATCCGCCTGGCCAGCCAGATTGGTGCCGGGTTGGTGGGGGTGCTGTATATCCTCGACGAGCCCTCGATTGGGCTCCATCAACGCGACAACGAGCGGCTACTAAAAACGCTGACCTATCTGCGCGATCTCGGCAACAGCGTGATTGTCGTGGAACACGATGAAGAGGCCATCCGGATGGCCGATCATCTGGTGGACATTGGGCCCGGGGCGGGGGTGCATGGTGGCCGGATCGTCGCCCAGGGCACCGCTGCCACGGTGGCGGCTTGTCCGGAGTCCCTGACCGGCCAGTACCTGAGCGGGACATTGCGGATTGAAATACCCGCTCGCCGAACCCCAGTGGATCGCAAACGGCTGCTGGTGTTGCGCGGTGCCCGTGGCAATAACCTCAAGACCCTGACCGCCGAGATTCCCGTCGGCACTTTCTGCTGCATCACCGGAGTCTCGGGATCGGGAAAATCCACCCTCATCAACGACACCCTGTTTCCGCTCGCGGCCGCCCGGCTCAACGGTGCCGGTGCCCACGCTGCGCCGCACGATGTGATTGAGGGTCTGGAATACTTTGACAAGGTCGTGGATATCGACCAAAGCCCGATTGGCCGTACTCCACGCTCCAATCCCGCCACTTACACGGGGCTTTTTACGCCCATCCGCGATCTGTTTGCCGCCACCTCCGAGGCCCGCTCGCGGGGCTATGGGCCGGGGCGTTTCAGCTTCAACATCAAGGGCGGACGTTGCGAGGCCTGCGCGGGGGATGGGATGCTCAAGGTCGAGATGCACTTTTTGCCGGACATCTATGTCGCCTGTGATATCTGCCAGGGCCGGCGCTACAACCGCGAGACCCTGGAGATTCGCTACAAGGGACGCGGCATCGACGAGGTACTGGGCATGACGGTGGAGACCGCCCTGGGTTTCTTCGACGCCATCCCGGTGGTGGCTCGCAAGCTCCAGACCCTGATGGCGGTGGGATTGTCCTACATCACCCTCGGCCAGAACGCCACCACCCTGTCCGGTGGCGAGGCGCAGCGGGTCAAGTTATCCCGCGAGCTATCCAAGCGCGACACCGGCCAGACCCTTTATATTCTCGATGAGCCCACCACGGGCCTGCATTTTCACGATGTGCGGCAGCTCTTGGCGGTACTGCATCGGCTGCGTGATCAGGGCAATACGGTTGTGGTTATCGAGCATAACCTGGATGTCATCAAGACCGCCGACTGGATCATCGACCTGGGTCCCGAGGGCGGCGACGCGGGGGGCCGGATTATCGCGGTGGGCACCCCGGAGGATGTGGCCCGCCAGCCCGATTCCCACACCGGGCGATTTTTGGCACCGGTGCTGGCGCGGGCGGGACGGGTCAGCACCCTGTGAGGATCCCTGCGCAGGCTCATTTGCATCCATTTGTACTATTTGCATCCAGAGGAACCGGAGTGGTAGGGTAGAATCTGAGAGGAAAAAAGGTCTATTACCCTGGTGGAGATGGCAATGGCTGATGAAGACAAAAAGAGCGGTGGTTGGTTTCCGTATTTATTGATTTTGCTCCTGATCCCCGGGAATATCTGGTATTTTTGGGTAGGCGAGTACAAGAAAATAGGAAAGGCCGTGCTACAGGAGTACCAGGCCGGGGGCGACTTGGTTTCGTTACGCGAAAAATTCAGGGAAGGGGGTTTTGAGTCCGTGCAGGAACTGTTCAAGGTGGCTCCAGATCTGGGAACTGGCATGATTCTGAAAAAAACCGTGCTGGCGGACGAAACGCTGGAAGGCGAGGTACGCCGCGCGGTCATGCGTTTGCAGGGCAGTGGGAAGTTGACCGCCCTGGAAGCGCGGTTCCTGCTCCAGAATTTGGAACGAAACCATTAGATTTTTTGGGTAGAGGAGGAAAAATAGTGAAAAATTTGAGGCATGTTCTGGGGAAAACGCTGGGTTTGTGGCTATGGCTGGGAATCCTCCTCTGGGGGAGTCCGGCGCTGGCGCTTCAAACCTTTGCCGATATGGTCGGGCCGGTGCAAATCGCCGCAGTCCAGAGTACCGACCCGCTGGAAGTCCCCTTTATCACCTGGGGAGGCGATGTAGCCACCTTCCAGGGCAATGGAGGATTGAGTACCAAGGCCAATTCGATTTACGCCAATCTGGGGTTAAACCTGAAACTGGTGCCAGGGGACGATTTCGCCGCCCAGGTCAGGCGCTACCTCAAAGGGGAATCACCCTTCCTGCGCGGCACCCTGAGCATGATCGGCATGGCGTCCGAGGTCATTGGCACCAATCCGGATACCAAGGGTGTGATGTTTTTGCAAATGACCTGGTCGGCCGGCGATCACATGGTGGTGCGGGAAACCCTCAAAACCATCAACGACTTGAAAGGCAAAAAAATCGTACTCCAGCAAGGCGGCCCCCATGTCGGGATGCTGGATGACATATTGCGGGCCGGCAAGCTGACCTGGAAAGATGTCAATGTGGTGTGGGCGAATGATTTGACGGGTGCCAATGGTGCCGCCACGAAATTCAAACAGGATCGCAGCATCGATGCGTGCTTTGTGATTTCTCCCGACATGGTGAGTTTGGTCGGTGGCATCAATGCCCAGGGCAGTGGTGCGGAGGGCACGATCAAAGGCGCACGGGTTCTGGTTTCGACGGCGCAAATGAGCCGTTCCATTGCGGATGTCTATGTGGTGCGCAAAGATTTTTTCGATGCCCATCGGGATCTGGTGGAAAAATTCACGGCGGGCTATCTCCAGGCCAGCGAGGCGCTGGTAGGGCTCAAAAAGGCCTTTGAAACCAAAGGCAGCAGCGAATACCGGGCGGTGTTGCAACTCGCCCAGGACATCTATGGCAAGGAGGTGTTGCCGACACTCGAAGTCGATGCCCATGGTCTGATTGCCGACGCCGGGTTTGTCGGCTTGCCGGGCAATGTGAGTTTCTTTACCGACAAGGGCAACCTCTCCGGGTTTGAGGCAAAGCGAACCGCTGCCCTGGATTTGGCCGTGGCGCTCGGTTATGCACGAGGAAAAGTGCCTTTTGCTGCGGCGGACTGGGATTATGCCAAACTGGCTGTCCTCGGGTCGCTTAAGGCCCAGGCTCAAACCCCACTGGTGCCACGTTTTGCGGAAATGAACGCGGCGGATCTCTTTCCCGACGACCCGATTGCGAAAGAACAGCGTGCCGGCAATGTGATGCTTTCCTTCGTGGTGTATTTTGAGCCGAACCAGTCGGTCTTCAGCGCCACCCAATATGGCACCGACTTTCAGCGTGCCGTTGAATTGGCCTCGACGTTCGGCAACGCGACCATGGCGATCGGGGGCCATGGCGATCCAACCCTGATGCTCCGGCAAATGGTGGAAGCGGGATTGGACAAGGGAATCCTCACGCGCATCGGTAGCGGTTCCAGCGTCAAATACGGCCTGAACGGTAAGCCGTTTGACTTGACCGACACGGCGGGCGTGCTGACCCAAATCAAGGCCGGAACCTTTGCCAACAGTAGTAAACCCGACCCCAAGGACACAATGCTGGGGTTGGAGCGGCTCTCTCAGGAACGGGCGGATGCCGTCAAAAAGGCCATTAGCCAATTTGCCGAGACGAAAAAATACCGGCTCGATGTTTCGCAAATGAAGCCGGTCGGCGTTGGTGGACGTGAGCCGGTGGTGGCGAAACCGGCGACGACGGAAGAGGCCCGGCAAAACATGCGTGTGGAATTTCGCCTGATCAAGACGCCGGCCGAGGCGATCAAGACCAGCGATTTTGATTTCTGATTTTTGATTTGGGAACGGACGGGAGGAGACTCCCGCCCACAGCCTTGAGGAGGCGGAAAAATGGGGAAAATGAAAAAATTACTGGGTGTGTGTTTTTTGTTGTGCAGCCTTGTGGCCGCAGCAGAAACCCCGCGTTTTAATGTCGCCTGGTCGCATTACACCGGCTGGGAACCCTGGGGTTATGCCGAGAACGCCGGGATCCTGAAAAAATGGGCGGATAAGTATCAGATCGCCATCAGCCTGACCTTGGTGAACGATTACATCGAATCGATCAACCTCTATACCGCAGGCAAGTTTGAAGCCTGCGTGATGACCAACATGGATGCGCTGACGATTCCCTCGACGGGCGGAATCGACAGCACCGCCCTGATCGTGGGGGATTTTTCCAATGGGAATGATGGCATCCTGATGAAACAGGGGACTCAGGTGAAAGACCTCAAGGGCCGGGATATTGCCCTGGTCGAGCTGTCGGTATCTCACTATCTGCTGGCGCGGGCGCTGGATCAAAACGGTCTGAGTGAACGGGACGTCCGCCTGATCAACACCAGTGACGCCGATATTGCCGCGATGTTCATCGCCGACCCCAAGGGCGCCGTGGTCACCTGGAACCCGCCCCTGCAACAGGCACGGAAAGCCGCAGGTGCCACCCTGGTGTTCGATTCCTCGAAACTTCCGGGGGAAATCATCGATCTACTGGTGGTGCGAAGCCGTGCGCCGGAGAGCCTGAAACGTGCCTTGACCGGTGCCTGGTATGAAACCCTGGCGGTCATGACGGCAGCGGATAAAGCCCCGGCCGCGCTGGCCCATATGGCCAGGGCATCAGGTGCCACGATCGAGGAATTTCAGTCGCAACTCAAGACCACCGCGATGTTTTACCGCCCTGCGGAGGCCGTGGCGTTTGCGCAGAACGCCAAACTCAAGGAGACGATGGAGCATGTGCGGACTTTCTCGTTCGCCAAAGGTTTGTATGGCACAGGGGCGGCCTCCAAGGATGTGGTGGGCATGGCATTTCCCGATGGCAGCATTCTGGGGGATCGCAATAACGTCAAACTGCGCTTTTCTACCCAGACCATGCAGTTAGCGGCCGATGGGGCACTTTGACCTCGATGGCTTCGACGCCCCGTTTTTTCGGCTTTTACGCCAAACCACCCTTTCCCTGGTTTTGGGTTCTTTTGCCGTTTGTGTTGGTGGTGTTTGGGTATTTGGCCGCCTCGCATTGGCGGCAGGCACAGAATCCTGACGATAAGTTGTTGCCAACGGTCGCCCAGATGGCGTCGGCGGTCAATCGCATGGCCTTCACCGAGGATCCTCGCAGCGGCGGTTATTTGATGGTGCGGGATACCCTGGCGAGCCTCAAACGCCTGGGTATGGGCGTCAGCCTGGCGGCCGTGGTGGGGCTTTTGCTGGGACTCAACATGGGTTTGTTCACCGGCGTGAAAACCCTGTTGGCGACCTTTATCACCGTCTTTTCCATGGTTCCACCCCTCGCGGTTCTGCCGATTTTGTTTATCAGTTTCGGGGTGGAAGAGCTGGCGAAGGTAATGCTGATTTTTATTGGCATTTTCCCAATGATTACCCGCGATATCTACCTGGCAACCTTACGGATTCCCGATGAACAGTTGACGAAGGCGCTGACTTTGGGCGCATCACAACTGGCCGTGGCCTATCGGATCGTCTTGCCCCAGATCATGCCGCGGTTGCTCGATGCCGTTCGGCTGGCCTTGGGCGCTGCCTGGCTGTTTCTGATCGCGGCCGAGGCCATTGCCGCGACCGATGGCTTGGGTTATCGCATTTTCCTAGTCCGGCGATACCTGGCCATGGACATCATCATCCCGTATGTATTGTGGGTCACCTGCCTGGGGTTTGGCTTCGACTGGATGCTGCGCCTCTGGTTGGCAAAGCGCTATCCCTGGTATTTGGTGAGCAATCATTAAAGGAGGGCCAGCATGGCCGGCGCACCCATCGGGGACGACCAGAGGGCGGTGATCCTGCACCTTGAGGATGTCTATAAAACTTATGACAACCGCCATGTTCTGGACAATATCGACCTCTCTGTCCGGCAAGGGGAACTCTGCACCCTGGTAGGGCCCAGCGGTTCGGGTAAATCGACGTTGCTGAAGTTGATTCTGGGCCAGGATCAAGTGACCTCCGGGGTCTTGAGAATTGGGGAGAAACCCGTGGGTTATCCCGATAGAGATCGAGGAATTGTCTACCAACGCTATTCGCTTTTTCCCCATTTGACCGTACTTGACAATGTGTTACTGGGAAAAAAACTACAGGCAGGTTTCTGGCGCTGGCACCAAGAACGGGCGGTTGAGCGCGATGAGGCCATGCATTATCTGGAGCGTGTCAGGCTCGGCAAACATGCCGGTAAATATCCGCATGAATTGTCTGGGGGCATGCAGCAACGGGTGGCCATCGTCCAATCGTTGATCATGAAGCCAAAAATCCTGCTCATGGATGAGCCATTTGGCGCACTCGATCCAGACACCCGGGAGGAGCTTCAGCTATTTCTCCTGGAACTCTGGGACAATCAGCGCATGACCGTCTTTTTTGTCACCCACGACCTGGAAGAAGCCATGTTTCTAGGCACACGCATTTTGGTGCTGTCGCAATATTATACGGATGATCGGGGGACGGGGGAGCAGGTCAACCGGGGGGCGCGGATTGTCGCCGATCACCGGCTGCCCCAAGTCATCAGCGCCACCGGGGTTAAAACCAGCCCGGAGTTTGTCGGGCTCATCGCGCAGATCCGCCAGGAGGGTTTTAATCCCGAGCATTTACAGCATGTCAACCACTTCAATTTGAACCACCCGGATTCTTTTCAGACCCTCACTGTCGAAGAATCTTCGCGCAGAACGTGACACGATTCTGGTCGCACAATGCCGCGACCATTATTGACGATCCGTGGGGGCATTCATCTGCCGATAGACCCGGCGCGCCATGCCGGCCAGCGCCAGCACAGCGGCCACCAGTACCGACCATAACAGGATGCGTGACCAGGGCAGGGGCGGACGTGGCGGGGTAAGTACGTCCACGCCCGCCAAGGCGAGGGCATCCGTGCTTGCCAGGGTTCCTGCCTCGCCAGCGCGGGCCCTCTGGGGGGCGTGGTTGAGCGCCAACTGCTCGAGCAGTGCCG
>JBAXSA010000034.1:0-16240 GCA_037130945.1 Pseudomonadota bacterium
GTGCCCGACCTGCCATTGCTTCGACCTCAATGACGAGGTGACGGGCACGGCCCCCCTGCGGGGTTACCGGGTTCGTACCTGGGACAATTGTCAGTTCCCGGACTTTACCATGCACTCATCCGGTCACAACCCGCGCGGGAACGTCGCTGCCCGGTTGCGCCAGCGGGTCTGTCACAAGTTCCAGTATTTTTACGAAAACATCGGGATGTTGCAGTGTGTCGGGTGCGGTCGCTGTATCAGCGAATGCCCCGTTGGAATCGACATTATTGCCGTCGTCAACCAGGTGGTCGAACATGCTGGATAACATCTACTTACCGAAGTTGGCGCAGATTGTCTACATCAAGGAAGAGGTGTCCGGCGAGCGCGCCATCAAGTCTTTTCATCTCAAATTTGACGATGGCGATGGTTTCGAACACGCCTGTGGTCAGTGCGCCATGCTGTCGATCTTCGGTCGTGGTGAGGTGTTTATCTCGATCGCCTCCTCGCCGTTGATCAAGGAGTACAAGCAGTTCAGCATCATGCGGGCTGGCCGTGTGACATCCGCCTTCCATGAACTGGGAGTGGGCGACGTGGTCGGAGTTCGCGGCCCCTATGGCAACAGCTTTCCAGTCGACGGCTGGCGAGGCAAGAACCTGATATTTATTGGTGGTGGCTGTGGACTCGCCCCGATCTGGCCAGTGATTCAGACGGCTACGCGGCAACGTACCGATTTCAAGGATATTACGGTCTTTTATGGGGGTCGCAGCTCGCGCGACATCATGTTCCAGTCCGAACTCGAAAAACTGCGAGGAACCGCCGAGGTACATCTGTCTGTGGATCGCCAGGAGGAGGGCTGGAACGAGTTCTGCGGCTTTGTACCCGCCAATCTGATGAATAAGGAACCGTCGCCCGATAATGCCATTGCCATCACCTGCGGTCCGCCAGTAATGATTAAGTTCGTGATTCAAAATCTGCGTGCGCTAGGTTTCAGGGATGAGCAAATTTACACAACGATCGAGAACAAGATGAAGTGTGGTCTGGGTAAGTGTGGTCGTTGTAATGTCGGGAAGGACTACGTTTGCGTTAAGGGTCCCGTCTATTCATGGGCAGAACTTAAGGATTTGCCAGAGGAATATTAGGAAATAGGGTTAGGTTCGCGTTGACCTTTTCTTCCGATTCGTGTTACGATACCAGCGTTGAAATCTTCACTGAAGCAAAGTCGATCAGTAGCTAGAGATTGATTGAGATAGGCTATGTCATTCCCCTGCCCGTTTTCCGCCGAACTGTCGATTGGGGCAGAGAAGGTGCGACATCTGCTCCACATGGGTGCAGGTGATTCGCCGTGAATCCCTACACTGTTTTTTTGCTCTACCTGCTGGCTATCTTGGGATTCGTGGCGATCACGCTGGCGCTCAACGCTGTACTCGGCCCCAAGCCGGTGGCCTCTGCTGTCAAGCTCGAGCCCTTCGAGTGCGGTGCCACTCCGATTACCACATTGAACGTCAAGGCAGTGCCGATCAAGTACTATGCAGTAGCAATCATCTTCATCCTGTTCGACCTTGAGACAGTGTTCCTGTTCATCTGGGCACTGGCCGCGCAGCCACTGACCAGCTTCATGCTGGTGACCTTCCTCCTGTTCATCTTCCTGCTGGTGCTGATTCTGCTGTATGTCTATAAGGCGCGGCTGATCGAAGCAGTGACGGAGTAGCCATGTACGCTAGAACCATCCCTATCCCGCCGGTAGACCACAGAAAGGACGGTGCTTTTGAATTCCTGGCCACGCGCAAGGACGAACTGGTCGGCTGGGCACGCAAGTTCTCGCTGTTTCCGTACCCCTTTGTCACCGCCTGCTGTGCGATGGAGTTTATGGCCGTCAGTGCCTCGCCGTATGACACCGACCGATTTGGTGCCGCGTTGCCGCGCTTCTCGCCACGTCAGGCCGACCTGCTGATGGTCGTCGGTACGGTGACGCACAAGCAGGCACCGGTCTTGCTGAAGGTTTACGAGCAGATGTGTGAGCCCAAGTGGGTGATGGCCTTTGGTGCCTGTGCCACCAGCGGCGGCTTCTACCAGAACTACGCCACGCTGCTGGGCATCGACAAGATCATCCCCGTGGACGTCTATATCCCCGGCTGCCCACCACGCCCCGAAATGGTGATCGACGGTATCATGCAGTTGCAGGATAAGATCGCCGGTTCGCGACACATGATCATCAACGACAGGTTCTGACCATGGCGACGTTTGATTTTGACACCCTGCAGCAGCAATTGGTTCCCACCGCAGGTTCGGCGGTGCTGTCGCACGGCATCTTGGTGTTTCAATTGTCGCCAACTGAACTGGTGCCGACAGTACAGCGGCTGCGGTGTGAGTTCAACTTCGACATTTTCCTCGACGTGACGGCGGTCGACTGGCCCGGCCATGCCTTGCGCTTCGAGGTCGTCTACCACTTCTATTCGACCGTACACAGGGTTCGCGTGCGGGTGAAGACCCGCGTAGCTGAAACCGACCCGTGCGTGGACACGCTGGTGCCGTACTATGGCTCGGCGGCGTTTATGGAACGCGAATGCCACGACATGTACGGCATCGTCTTCTGCGGTAATGCCGACCTGCGCCCGATCCTACTCTACGAGGGCTTTGTCGGTCATCCATTGCGCAAGGACTACCCCAAGCAGCAGGAGCAGCCGATCGTACCCTACCGCCACCGGCACAAGACCGATGTAGTGGCCATTATCTCCAATCCTGTGCGTTCGATCCTCGAGGGTGGTCTGCGTGACGATTCTGTCATCGTCAACATTGGCCCGTCGCACCCTGCGACCCACGGCACGGTGCAGATCATTGCCGAACTCGACGGCGAGCGCGTGCTGCGCACCGATATCCACTGCGGTTACTTGCACCGTGGCTTCGAGAAGGAGTGCGAGGATCACACTTGGCATAACCTAATTCCCTATGTGGATCGTCTGAATTACGTCTCGGCGCTGATCAACGACTTTGTCTACTGTGACGGCGTCGAGCAATTGATGGGCGTGCAGATCACGCCGCGCTGCCGCTACCTGCGTACGCTGCTGTCCGAGTATTCGCGTCTGGTTGACCACCTCACCTGCCTGGCGGCAGGATTAATGGAGTTAGGCGCGATGACGGCCTTTCTGTACCTGGTGATGGTGCGTGACTTCATGTACGAACACCTTGCCGCACTGACCGGTGCACGGGTCACCTACACCTATGGTCGTATCGGTGGCCTGGCACATGACCTGCCTGTCGGCTGGCTGGCGCGGCTCGAAGAGATTCTGGTGCAGTACGAGGAGTTCATCGGTCGTGTGCATGGTTTGGTGGATCGCAACCGCATCTTCATCGACCGCATGCGTGATGTCGGTGTGATCAACACCGCCGACGCCTTGAGCTATGGCTACACCGGCCCGCTGCTGCGATCCACCGGTGTGCCGCGCGACCTACGCAAGGACATGCCCTACCTGGCATACGCTGAACTCGACTTCGAGGTGCCGGTGGGCATCAAGGGCGATAACTATGACCGCTACTACATTCGTATGCGCGAAATGGACGAGTCGGTGCATATGATGCGGCAACTGATGGAGATGCTGCCGGAGGGACCGATCAACGTCACCGACCGGCGTTGTAGCTTCCCCGATAAATCGCTGGTCTATTCCGAAATCGAATCGCTGATCAACCACTTCAAGCTGACAATAGACGGTCCTGCCGTGCCGGTTGGCGAAGTGTATTCAGCGCACGAGGCACCCAACGGTGAATTGGGCTTCTACATGGTCAGCACCGGCAGCGGCATCCCCCACAAGGTGCATGTGCGCTCACCGAGCTTCGTGCATATGGGCGGTGTGCATCTAATGATCAACGGCGACCAACTAGCCGACATCGTGCCAACCTTTGGCTCGGTCAACATGATTGGCGGGGAGTGTGATCGATGAAACACCTGATCGCCGAATTTGATATCATGCGTCGGCGCTACCCTGAAGAATTTGCTTCGTCGCTGGTGCTGCCTTGTCTGCGCCGCATCCAGGAAGACCGTGGCTTCGTCGCCGACAGCGACATCGCCGAACTAACCAGTTATCTGGGTGTGCCGCGCATCCAGATCGAGGAAGTGCTGTCGCACTACACACAGTTCCGCCGCTCGGCCATAGGCCATTGGCACCTGCAGGTATGTCGCAACTTGCCGTGTTCGATGCGTGGTGCCGAAGGCGTTATCGACCACATCAGCCGCAAGTTGGGCATCGCACCGGGTCAAACCACGAGCGACGGCCGTTTCACGCTGTCGACAGTGGAGTGCTTGGGCTCGTGCGGCACGGCACCCGTGGTAATGGTCAACGAGGCCTATCGCGAGAATATGAGTTCCGAGCGGCTCGATGCGCTGATCGAGGATCTATCCCAATGACCGGTCGCAAGCTGCTGATGACCTTCACGGTCACTGCCACCTCACACACGCTGATCGAGGTTCGTGAGCGCGGTGGTTATACCACGCTCGAGAAGGTGCTACGCAAGATGCGGCCCGAGCAGGTTACCAAGGAAGTGGTGGCTTCTGGCATCTTGGGCCATGGCGGTGCGGCCTTTCCGGCCGGTCGCAAGTGGAGCGGGGTTAAGCTCAACGACGGCCAGCCGCACTACCTGTGCGCTAACGCCGACGAGGGCGAGCCCGGCACCTTCAAGGATCGATGGATTCTCGAGAACGCACCGCATCTGTTGATCGAATCGATGCTGATCGCCGCCTACGCGATGCAGGTTCGCCACGCCTTCGTCTACATCCGCGGTGAGTTCGACCTGCCCTACCGCCGGCTGGCCGGCGCGGTGGAAGAGGCCTACGTGGCCGGGCTGTTGGGCGAGCGCGTCCTGGGCAGCGATTTTTCCTGCGACCTGGTAGTCTACCGCGGCGCGGGCTCCTACGTTTGCGGTGAAGCGTCGGCGTTGCTCACCTCGATCGAAGGCAAGAAGGGCTACCCGCGCAACCGTCCGCCCCGCATGACCGTGCGTGGCCTGTACCAGCGGCCTACGGTCGTCAACAACGTCGAGACACTGGCCAACGTCGTCGGCATCGTGGCGCACGGTGCCGAGGCCTTTCGCCAGGTTGGCACGGCCAAGAGCCCGGGCACACAACTGGTGTCGATCTCCGGCCACATCATCCAGCCGGGTGTTTACGAGGTTGAGTACGGCTACTCACTGGCCAAGTTCATCTACGATGATTGCGGCGGGCCATTGGGTGGCGGCAAGGTTAAGTGCATCGTGCCTGGTGGCATCTCGACCAAGGTGCTGACCGCTGCCGAGATCGAGACCGTCACCTACGACCACATCAGCCTGTCGGCGGCAGGGTCGAGCATTGGCTCGGGCGGTATGATAGTCATCGGTGAAGGTACCTGCATGGTTCGGCTGCTGCAGATCCTGCTGCGCTTCTATCACCACGAGAGTTGCGGCCAATGTACGCCCTGCCGCGAAGGTATGGGCTGGATGCACCGCATCATCGACCGCATCGTTGCTGGTGACGGTCGTCTTGAAGACATCGATCAGTTGCTCCGTATTTCGGAAGCCAACGACGGTGCCACGATCTGTGGCATGGGTGACGCTGCGGGCTATGCCACCATTGGCATACTGACCAAATATCGCGACGAATTCGAATACTGGATCTCGAACAAGCGCTCCCGCTTTGATGGTTGTATCGAGATGTCTGTGGACGCGCCAGCCGGGGTGGCGGGTGAGGTAATACACCATGCTTGATTTTTTCATCAATGGCCAACCGGTTCAGGCTGAGGACAACCAGACCGTGATGCAGGCGGCCCTGGCTAACGGCTTCTTCATCCCCTACTTCTGCTGGCACCCGCAGCTATCGGTACCAGGTAATTGCCGTATTTGCATGGTCGAAGTCGAAGGTGACGGCGGCGGATGGACAGACATCGCCTGCAACATGCCGATCACCTGCGGTATGCGCGTACTAACAGATTCGGATCGTGTGCGGGCTCACCGCAAGCAGACGATGCAGTTCATCACACTGAACCACCCGGTCGACTGTGGTATCTGCGACAAGTCTGGCGAATGTACGCTGCAGGATTACCACTACGAATACAACGGCGAGCCGTCGATCTCGCTCGATGTCAAGGTTAACGCCACCAAGTTCTATCCGCTGTCCGAGCGCATCGTTCTCGACAACGAGCGCTGCATCCTGTGTACGCGTTGTGTGCGCTTCACGCGAGAGGTCTCCAAATCCTTCGCATTGGGTGTGCAGAACCGTAGTGACCACTCTCTGATCCGTGCGGTGGAAGACGGTGCCTTCGAGGCCGACCTGTATTCCGACAACGTGATCGACATCTGCCCGGTGGGCGCACTACTGTCGAGGCAGTTCCTGCACAAGGGGCGGGTCTGGTACCTCAAGCCCACGCCTTCCGTTTGTCCCGGTTGCGAGCGTGGTTGTAATATCAATATCTGGCACCGAAAAAGCGAGTGGAGGCTCAAGAACCTGGATCAGGAACAGAATGCCCGCATCGACCGTGTCACCCCCTTGGAGAATCCGTCTGTCAATGGTTCGTGGATCTGCAACAAGGCCCGTGACCTGGCACGGGTCTTCGAGCGGGCGCGTGCCGAGCAGGCGATGCAGAAGGGTCGGCCCGTCGAGTTGTCCGTCGCCATCACCGCCGCGAGAGCGCTGATCGCCGCAGCCAAGCAACCGGTTGCGCTGGTATCGAGTTGGGGTACCAACGAGGAACTGTCGGCGTTCAGTCGTACGCTGGGCAATCGCTTCACCTGCCACGTCAAGTCCGACTGGCAGCCGACACCTGGCGAACGGCTGGAGGATGAACTGTTGATCAGACCCGACAAAAATCCCAATGGTGCTGCGGCGCGTGCGCTGTTCCCGTCGTTGTCGGCGGACGTGCGTGACATCTTTCCGCCCGATACCGATCTGGTGTTCGTGTGGGGTGAAGGCTTCAACTTTGCGAATCTGCCACATCAGGCGAGGATCATCCACCTTGATAGCTGGCTACAACCCGAGAACGGCCATGCCGATGTCTTCCTGCCGATCAGCGTGATGACGGAGCGTAGTGGCCACTACACCAACTTCCAGGGTGTGGTTAGCGGCTTTCAGGCCTGCTTCACCAAGAAGCCAACGGTGATCGATGCGCAAACGTTGTTCGAGGCGCTAGCCACCACCGACGCGAGGGTGCCGTCATGACACGCGATCTGAGCATCTACCTCATCTATATCGTCTATGCGCTGGGTATGCTGATCACCTTTGGTACGCTACTAACCTGGGTCGAACGCAAGCAGGCGGCAGTGATGTCCGACCGACTAGGTGCCAACAGAGCCTACATCCGCATCCCTTTCACGCAGATCAAACTGGTCTGGTGGGGTCTGTTTCACGGCATTGCCGATGGCCTGAAGATGCTGTTGAAAGAAGACTTCAAGCCCCGTGTGCACGATGGGTTGGCCTACGCGGTGGCACCCTGGGTGGTGTTTACGCCCGTGCTACTGGTGTTCGCGGTGGTGCCATTTGGTGGTATGCTGGATCCGGGTCGGCTGTTCCCGACGCTGGCCGATTGGTTTGGTGGTCGCACCTACCCGATGCAGATCGCACGGCTCGATGCCGGTCTGCTGATCGTGTTTGCCTTCAGCGGTCTGACCATTATCGGCACCATGCTGGCCGGCTGGTCGTCGGACAACAAGTTTTCGCTGCTGGGCGGCCTACGCGCCGGCTCGCAAATGATCTCATACGAACTAGTGATGGGCCTCACCGTGCTTGGCCTGATCCTGATCTACGGTACAGTTGACCTGAACGCCATGGTGACCCGGCAGTCAGGCCTAGTATTCGGTTTCCTGCCGGCTTGGGGGCTGGTCTACCAGCCGTTTGCCGCCGTGCTGTTCATGACTGCGGCCATCGCCGAGAACAAGCGCATCCCGTTTGACCTGCCCGAGGCCGAATCCGAGTTGATCGCAGGCTACTACACTGAGTACACCTCGATGAAGATGGGCCTGTTCATGTTCGCCGAATTCATCGAGATTGCGATTATCGGCGCGCTGTTCACCACGTTGTTCTTGGGAGGCTATAACCTGCCGTTCATGAACGACCAGGGCTTCACGCTGCCCGGCGGCATGGTACTGGCGATGAGCCACGGTGCGGTGGTAGTGACGCAGTTGCTGGTGTTCCTGGGCAAGGTGATGGGGGTTTGCAGCTTCCAGATCCTCATCCGCTGGACGCTGCCACGCTTCCGTTACGATCAGGTGTTGAGCTTTGCCTGGAAGTTCCTGCTGCCGCTGTCGCTGGTCAACCTGTGCGTCACTGTCGTACTGGTGTGGGCATACCAGGGAGCGATGCTATGACGACCCCCTACAAGAGCAGGCAGCATGTGCGCAAGGTGTACTGGAACGAACCCACCATGGGCTGGTGGGAACAGGCCTACCTGCCCGAGATCCTGCGCGGACTCGCAATCACCAGCCGCGTATTTTTGCGCAACATGGGACTCTGGATGACCGGCAAGAAGGGTGCGTTAACCACCTTCTACCCCGAAGAGACCCGTGCCGACTACGCGCCAATCAATCGCGGCAAGCATGTGCTGACGCAACGGCCCGGCGGCAAGCCGCAGTGCATCGCGTGCAACATGTGCGCCACAGTCTGCCCGGCCAAGGTGATCGAGATCGAAGCCGGCTTTGATCCGACCGACGCCGCACACCCGAAGTTTCCGGTACGCTTCGAGATCGACTACTCGCGTTGCGTGTTCTGTGGTCTGTGTGTTGAGGCCTGCCCCGAGGATGCCATCCGCATGGCCAAGGAAACGCCCGGCTTGCCGGCCGAAGACCGTCATCAGATGTGGCTCACGCTCGACGAGATGCTGACCTGGCAGCCGCAGAGCGACGTCGCCAAGCCTTACCCCGCGACCGGTGGCAACCGGGGTGTGGTACCCATTCACAAGAGCGAGGGCACACCATGATCGAAACCCTGCTACGGAACCTCGACACACTACTGCTGTTTCTGTTCGGCGCGGGCTCGCTGGCCGGCGCGGTTTTGATGATCGTGGCCCGCCAGCCCATGCGTGTGGCGATGGCGCTGATCACCACCATGGTCTGCCTGGGAGCCATTTACGGCCTGCTGGGGGTGCATTTTATCGCCGCCTTTCAGGTGCTGATTTATGTCGGCGCAGTGATGGTCTTCATGGTCTTCGTGATCATGCTGCTCGAGGTGCGCGAGGCTAGCAGCCCACGTTTTTCCCAAGTGTTGTGGCCGGGGCTGATCGGCTTCGCCGGTCTGCTGGGCACGGCCATTATTAGTGTCTGGCGCGCCTTACCCCTGCCCGTTGGCGACATCGGACAACAGAACTATGGTATCGCCAGCTTCTCGGCCACCTTTCTCAAGGACTATTGGCTGCATTTCGAGCTAACCTCGGTACTGCTGCTGGCCGCCGTTGTGGCAGCGCTAGCGGTCATCAATGTCAGCCGGAGGGTACGTCATGGATAGAACGCAATTTCTGCTAGGCCTGGCCTTGGCCCTGTTCTCAATCGGGTTGCTCGGGGTCATCGTCCGCCGCAATGTGCTGGTGATGCTGATGTGTCTGGAGTTGATGCTCAACGGTGTCAATCTGAGTCTGGTGACTTTCGCCCAGCAGACTGCCAGCACCGTCGGCGCGGTGCTGGTGTTCCTAGTTTTCGTCGTGGCCGCCGCCGAGATCACGCTGGCCATTCCCATCGTGCTACTGCTCGTCCGTGACAAGCGCACGCTGGATATTGACGCCTACGCCGACTTGAGGGGCTGAATTTCGATGTCTTCCATGCTCACCACCATTGTCCTGCTGCCGCTGCTCGGCTTCGTCCTGAACGGCGTGCTGGCCACGTCATTCGGCGGCAACCGCGTCGGCAAGCCGTTTGTCATCGCCGTGGGTTGCGGTCTGCCGATTCTGTCGTTCCTGCTGGTCATCCAGTCACTACTCGACCTGCGGGCCAGCGGCTACGCGCCGATCATCGAAAATGCCTACCGCTGGGCGCGAATCGGCGGTAGCGATTTCGGGATTGCCTTCTACTTCGACCGCCTGACCGCAGTGATGGCGCTGATCGTTACCGGCGTGGGCTCGGTGATCCACATCTACTCGGTCGGCTACATGGCGCACGACAAGAGTTTCGGTCGCTTCTTCGCCTACCTCAACCTGTTTCTGTTCTTCATGCTGCTGCTGGTGCTGGGGCGCTCGCTGCTGGTGCTGTTCGTCGGTTGGGAAGGCGTGGGGTTGGCCTCGTACCTGCTGATTGGCTTTTGGTTCGACGATCTGGCCAATGCCCGCGCCGGCAAGAAGGCCTTTATCACCAACCGCATTGGCGACGCCGGTTTTCTGCTCGGCATGTTCCTGCTCTACCAGGGCTTGGGTACGTTGGACATGGATCGCATCAATGCTGCCTTCAGCACTGCGTCCAACGGCAGTCCGGTCGTGATGATCTCGGCCAGCCTGGTCGGCATCCTGCTGTTCATTGGTGCCACCGGCAAGTCGGCCCAAATCCCGCTGCATGTCTGGCTGCCCGACGCGATGGCTGGTCCCACACCGGTCTCGGCACTGATCCATGCGGCTACCATGGTGACGGCGGGCGTCTACCTGGTGGCGCGCCTGTCGGGCGTATACCTGGCGGCACCAGAGGCTTCGGCAGTGATCGCCACCGTCGGCGTGGCCACCGCCTTTTTTGCCGCCACCGTCGCGTTGGTGCAGACTGACATCAAGAAGGTACTAGCCTACTCCACCGTCTCGCAGTTGGGATTCATGTTTTTGGCGCTTGGCGTGGGTGCCTATGGCGTGGCAATCTTCCACCTCATGACGCACGCCTTCTTCAAGGCCTGCCTCTTCCTGGGCGCTGGCAGCGTGATCCACGCGCTGGGTGGCGAGCAGGACTTGCGCAAGATGGGCGGATTGGCGCGCAAGATCCCGATCACCTTCATTACCTTCGCGGTGGCCACTGCGGCGATCGCTGGCATCCCGCCATTGGCCGGGTTCTTCTCGAAGGACGAGATTCTCTGGTACGCCTTCGCCAGTTCTCGCGGCGGCTCGCCACTGCTGTGGTGTGTGGGCGCAGCCACGGCACTGATGACGGCGTTCTACATGTTCCGGCTGCTGTGGCTCACTTTCCTGGGTTCCTCGCGCATGACGGTCGAGGTCGAACACCCTGTACACGAGTCGCCCTTGTCGATGACCGGTGTACTGATGTTGCTGGCAATGCTGTCGGCGCTGGGCGGCTTCATTGCACTGCCGCACTTTCTGGAGCCCCAATTGCCACTGCCCAGCGTGCCTGAACACCTGCACCACTTTGAAACCCTGTTGCTTGTGATCTCGGTCATGCTGGCTGCTGCTGGCCTAGGACTGGCCTGGTTCCTCTACGGTGGCAGCTCTGCCCGGGTTGATCGCCTGCAACAGCAATTTGCCGGTGCGCACCGCTGGCTGTCGGGTAAGTACTTCATCGACGAGTTGTACGAACAGGTCATTGGCCGACCGCTGGTCTGGGTCTCCGACACCCTGTTCCTGCGTCTGGGCGACCGTTTCCTGCTTGACGGCACACTACACGGCCTGGCGGCGCTCGGGCGCTCCGGCGGGGGTGTGCTGGGCCGATTGCAGAACGGCAACCTGCAGTGGTATGCCTGGTTCGCGATGGTTGGTATCGTCGGTACACTGTTGTGGAGCTGGCGCCATGTTTAATGCCGGTCTGCCCGCATTTGTCTTGAATCTGGTACTGTTCCTACCGCTGTTCGGCATCGGTCTGCTGATTGTGTCGCCGTCGGATCGTCACGACTTCACCCGTTGGCTCACGCTGGCCGTGATGACCGTGCAGTTCGTACTTACTGCCTGGCTGTATACCCACTTCGACGGCAGCGTGATCGGTCTGCAGTTCGAGACCCGGCTGCCCTGGATCGCCGCCTGGGGTGTCAGTTACCAGATTGGGCTGGACGGCTACAATGTGCTGCTGGTGATGTTGACCGCCTTCCTCGGTCCGCTGGTCGTGGCTAGTGCCTTCAGCGCGATCACCAAGGACGTCAAGCTGTTCTACGTCATGATCTTCGGGGTGCAGTTCGCGATGATGGGCACCTTTCTGGCGCAGGATCTTTTCCTGTTCTATGTATTCTGGGAAACGATGCTGATCCCGATGTTTCTGCTGATTGGCATTTGGGGCGGCGAGCGGCGCATCTATGCGACCATTAAGTTTATACTCTATACCGCCTTTGGCAGCATTCTGATGCTGGCCGCGCTGATCTACCTGGTCTGGTCACTGCAGACCACCGCCGGTGTCACTTCGTTTGCCATCGCCGATCTAGTTAAGGTTCGACTGCCGGTCGAGGTTCAGACCTGGCTGCTGGCTGCCTTCGCGTTGAGCTTCGCGATCAAGGTGCCGATGTTTCCGCTGCACACCTGGTTGCCCGATGCCCACGTTGAGGCACCCACCGCCGGCTCGGTGATCCTGGCCGGTGTGATGCTGAAAATGGGCACCTACGGTTTCATGAAGCTGGGTTTTCCGCTGTTTCCCGATGCCACGTTGCGGTTGACGCCGTTGCTGATGACCCTGTCTGTGGTCAGCGTCGTCTACGGTGCCTGCCTGGCGCTGGTGCAGGACGACATCAAGAAGATCATCGCCTACTCGTCGATCAGTCACCTGGGTTATGTCATGCTGGGGCTGTTGAGCCTGGATCTGATCGGCATCCAGGGCGCGGTGTTCCAGATGGTCAGCCACGGTCTGGTGGCCGGGGGTCTGTTCCTGATGGTGGGCATGATCTACGAGCGTTGCCACACCCGCCAACTGGCGGCCTACGGCGGGTTGGCCAGGTTGCTGCCGGTGTACTCGGTGTTTTTCATGATCCTCACGCTGGCCTCGGTGGGCCTGCCCACCACCAGCGGCTTCACCGGTGAATTTTTGGTGTTGCTGGGTGCCTTCAAGGCCGCTTGGCCAATTTACCAGGGCGGTCACAGCCTGCCGCTGATACTGGCGGTGGTTTCCGTCTCTGGTGTGGTGCTGGGGGCGTTATACATGCTGCGCTTTGCGCTCGGTTTTCTTTATGGTGTGGCCAAGGCACCGCACTTGCCACTGTCCGACCTGAACGGCCGCGAAAAATCCATCCTGGCGTTAATCGTCGTCGCCGTCTTCGCCATCGGCCTGTTTCCGGACGAACCCATGCGCAAAACTGAAGGCGCAGCCAAGGCCTACCAGCAACTAGTGACCACCTCTCGGATACCAGGGAGAGCGCCATGATCAGCCATGCCGTGCTAACCGCGATGTTGCCCGAACACCTGCTGCTGCTGGGCATCGTGCTGCTGATCCTGATGGAGGTGACCAGTCGATGGCAGCGCGCCTCACTGTGGGTGGCGCTGGCCTGCGTGGGTGGCGCGGCGGTGGTCGCGGCCAGTCTGTCGCTGTCGGGCTACTCGGCAACGCCATTTGCCGGGCAATTTTCGGTCGACCCGGCCACGCTGCTGGCCAAGGCGATGGTGCTGGCGCTGGCATTGCCGGTGCTACTGATGTCGCGGGACGATTTTGCCGACAGCGGCGAATTTGCGCTGTTGCTGCTGTCGTCGCTGTATGGTGCCTGTCTGATGCAGTCGGCCGACAGCTTCCTCACGCTGTTTCTTGGCCTTGAGATCATGTCACTGCCGCTGTATGTGCTGGTGCTGCTGGCGTACCGGCGGCCGCAAAGCGCCGAAGCGGCGCTGAAGTACTTGGTACTCGGCGGCGTCGCGTCGGCGATGCTGCTGATGGGCGCGTCACTGCTATACGGTGCCAGTGGCTCGCTGGGCTTGGACAGTTTCGCCAAGGCACTTTCGGCCACCCACCCAATAGCCGGCGATGGCCTGTCGCGTGCTGCCGTGGTGCTAGTCGTCCTGGCCTTCTTCCTGAAGGCTGCCATCGTACCCTTCCACGCCTGGGCACCCGATGCCTATGAAGGAGCCAGTGTACCCGTCACAGCCTACATGGCCACCATTGTCAAGGCCGCTGTGCTGTTGGCTGTCGTGCGGCTGTTCGGTGTCAGCGTGTTGGCATCGCCGATGCTGGAATTGCTGGCAGTGCTGCCTCTGGCCTCCATCGTTTGGGGAAACCTGGCAGCAATGAAGCAGCCCAGCCTGCGTCGCATGATTGCCTACAGTTCGATTGCTCATGCGGGCTACCTGTTCTATGCCCTGCTGGGTGCCGCTGCGGGCCGCCTGCAGGCGGTGGCCTTTTATGTGCTGGCCTACGCGCTGATGAACTTGCTGGCCTTTGCCGCGCTGCCCTCGACAGCCGACGATGTCCAGCGCGATTGGCTGGACAATCTGCGAGGTCTGTTCCATCGCGCACCGTTCGCGGCACTGATGATTGCGATGGCAATGCTATCTCTGGCCGGCCTGCCGCCCTTCCCTGGCTTCATCGCCAAGTTCTTGATCTTCCGCAATGTCATCGCCGCCGGTCACACCACCTACGCCATACTCGGCCTGGTCGGTAGCTACCTGGGCATTTACTTCTACTTGCGGGTGATCCAGCTCATGTTTATGGGCCCGGATGCCGCCGTGGTTCCCGCCGGTCGCACGCACGGCCTGGCAATGGCCGCCAGCCTGATCTGCCTGACCGCAGCGCTGCTGCTGGCAGTGTTCCCGGGCTGGGTGTTGGCGTACTTCTGATACAGGTGGTGATACTCGATCGAGGTCTCTGATGACTCTCATCCGCTCCGACGACTTTGTTCTCAGTGTCGCCGATGCCTTGCAGTTCATGTCCTATTTTCACCCGCAGGATTATCTCCAGGCTCTCGGACGGGCCTATCAGCGGGAGATATCCCCGGCGGCGCGGGATGCCATGGCCCAAATCCTCGTCAACTCCCGGTTGTGCGCCGAGGGGCATCGGCCCATCTGCCAGGATACTGGGATGGTCGTGGCCTTTGTGCAGGTTGGCATGGGGGTGCGTTGGGAAGGTGACAGAAACCTTCAGGCCCTGGTCAACGAGGGAGTGCGCCAGGCCTATGGTCACCCTGATAACCGGCTGCGTGCCTCGATGGTGGAAGATCCCTTGGGTACCCGCCGCAACACTCGTGACAACACCCCGGCGATTGTCCACGTCGAGCTGGTCACGGGTGATCGTGTCACCGTGCGGCTGGCCGCCAAGGGTGGCGGATCGGAGAACAAGGCTCGTTTCACCGTTCTCAACCCCAGTGCGAGTTTGGTCGACTGGGTACTCGAAACCGTTCCAAAATTGGGTGCAGGCTGGTGTCCGCCGGGGATCCTGGGTATTGGTGTAGGCGGCTCGGCAGAATGGGCCATGCGGTTGGCCAAGGAAGCCCTGCTAGATGCCATCGACCTGGATGAAATCCGGCATCGGAGCCCGCAGAATCGGATCGAAGCCCTGCGTCTGGAGATTTACGAACGGATCAACGACCTAGGAATTGGTGCCCAGGGGTTGGGGGGACTGACCACGGTACTGGATGTCAAGATCCGAGATTTTCCGACTCACGCCGCCTCTCTACCTGTCGCCCTGATCCCCAACTGCGCGGCCACCCGCCACGCTGAGTTTGTTCTCGATGGCAGTGGGCCGGTAAGTTTACCGCCGCCCCGTCTGGAAGACTGGCCAGCGGTGACATGGGAACCTGCCGGAGCGCGACGGGTGGATCTGGATCGAGTGACTCGGGACGATATTGCGGGTTGGCGGCCCGGCGAGCGGCTGCTGATCTCGGGTCGATTGTTGACTGGCCGCGATGCCGCGCACCGCCGCCTCGCCGATCTTCTGTCTCGTGGCGAGGCGCTGCCGCCGGGAGTCGATTTCCACAATCGGTTTATCTACTATGTGGGTCCGGTCGACCCGGTGCGTAACGAGGTACTGGGCCCCGCAGGTCCGACTACGGCCTCCCGCATGGATTTCTTCACCGACAAGATACTCGGGCAAGGGCTAATTGGCATGATCGGTAAGGGTGAACGGGGCCCAGTAGCTATTGAAGCGATTCGCCGTCATGGCGCGGTCTCTCTGATTGCCGTGGGCGGTGCCGCTTATCTGGTCAGTCGGGCGATTCGGGCCTCGCGGCTGCTGGCCTTTGAAGATCTGGGGATGGAAGCAATTCGTGAATTAGTGGTGGAGGACATGCCGGTCACCGTGGCTGTGGATGTCCGGGGGGAGTCTATTCACCAAATTGGCCCTGCCCAATGGGCAAGGCCTATCAAGACGTAGCTATTGACAATTTATAGATAGTGCGCTACAGGTAATGCTGGATGGGGAAAATGACTCTTGACAGAATGAGGCACTGGTTCAGTTCAATTATTTAATATAACTTATTGATTTATAATATAAATAC
>JBAXSA010000035.1:0-16090 GCA_037130945.1 Pseudomonadota bacterium
ATCACCCATCTGGGTATCAGTGGCCGTGCCGGAATGGCCCGCCCACGCCGCGCAGCGCATCCCACATGGCCAGCCACATCATTCTCAGATGCTTGCGCCGTGGCGGGGTCACCAAGCCAAAATAAATCAATTTGAACAGCACTCGCGGGAGATCCTGGATCTTCCAGGCCCAGGGTACATAGTGGCGACCGTAGAGGCGTATCCGGTTACGGGTCTGGTAATACTGTCGTACCGGCTCGTGGATGGGGATCGGCCACCGATGGTTGAACAGGGAGAGAAAACGTGTTTGCTCGCCGATCTGGTGGTGCAGAACCGCATCACAGACGCCATAGAGCTGAAATCCAAGGTGCTGGGCACGGAAGCACCACTCCAGATCAATGTTGTCGATAAACAATGATTCTTCCGGCAGACCCACGCTCGTGTAGACCCAAGCTGGGGTCAGCAGACCCGAAGAGATGAGAAAATCCGTCCGTATCAGGTCATCCGAGCCGTGACAATGACCCTTGATCGCCGCGCAGAGGGTGAAACGGACAAAAGGCATGGCCCGCAGGTGTGACTGGGATACCGCCCGTGGCCCAACCCCGGCAATCCGAAGCCCCTGTTGCGACAGATGGTAGTAGGCGGCTAGCAGCCGTGCGACCATGTACGGCGCGGGCAGGCTATCCTGATCCAGCAGCAGGATGAATGCTACGCCCAGGTTGAGAGCGGCTTCGATGCCCTGGCGCTGTCCGGTGGCAAGCCCCAGGTTTTCGGTATTTTCAAGCAGTAGTGCATCACGGGCAGCGGCCTGCTCTGCCAGGGTTGTACGCAGCGGCGGGGACGAGGCATTGTCCACCAGCACCAGATGGTCAACCTGTGCCGCGATCCGCGCCGTCAGTTGAGTGAATACTGCCGGGTTCGGGTTGTAACTGATGATAATGGCAGCAACCGTCTGCCGTGTATTTTCTGCGGCCATCACAGGTGACTGCGATTCATGCGTTTCCAGAGTACCGCGAGTACCATGACCAAGCCGGGAGCCCGATGGAGCAACCCGCAGAGCATCAGTTCGGGCCAGCGTGGTTGCGCCGTCAGCGCCTGCGGGTAGTGGCGGCGAACGAACCGCCAGACCAGCCAGATGCGCGCATGCTGGCCACTGGTACAGCGGGCCAGATCCTCGCGATGGTTAAAATAGCTTTGGCTGGAAGAAGTTTGCTTCATGGGCGGGGCCGGCTCAGGTCGAGATAACGCAGTAGTAGATTCAGACCCGGCAGGCCGGTCAGGCGTCCGGAGCCATAGATCCAGTTTGAGGTACGCAGTCGCCGCAGGAGCGACTTGGGCACCAGAAAGTCCCGCAGGCAGAGACGGTCATGCTTGAGGTGCATGACCGCGTCAAAACCAAAATCCTCGGAGTGGGTGATCTGCATCAGCACCTGGGCCTCCTCCCGTGTTGGCTGCGCCACTACCCGTTCGATCAGGGTCATCATGAAGGGCCGGATATCCTCGAAGGCATAGCCGGTCAGGCGCATGGCGTGGACGAAGCGCCCGGCGAACGCCATCGTCCCGGCGCGAAAGGCCTCGATCTGCGGATTCATCAGCAATTCCGCGCCGCGATCCGGCGCGGCATCGTCTTTCAGTACCGGTTCCACTCGTCCGTCTGCGCCGCGTACATAGCCGAGCGTGGTGGCATGCAGCGCCCGTGCCCCTTCCTCGAAGAGTTCCTCGAAACGCGAGACCCCATCCTCCAGCCAGTTCTTGCGGCGCACGTCGTACATCAGGCCAAATAGTGTATTACGCTCCGGATCGAAGCTGTGGCGGATGCCATGCACCCAACCCAGATAAAGCCCGAAGACATGGGGATAGTCCTCGCGTTCGCCGTAGGCGTCCTGGAAATAGCGTTGACTGGAGCCATTCCAGCCGATGTCCACCAAGCCCACCCGCCGGGCCGAGAAAAAGCCGTGCTGGGCCAGATAGTCCCCGAGCAGCGTCCGGCATTCGCTGCCAAGGCGAATCACCAGGGACTGAAATTCTGGGTCTTCGATCAGATGGCGGTAGCGTAGGGATTGCCAGTCCTGGATCGGCTGATCAATCTCGTAGCCATGCCGGGCGGCGACCTCACGAAGCCTCTCTGGCGGGATGTCGAAGGTCCGGCACAGACTGGAGAGGCCTCGCTGTTGGGGATTGTGGAGCGGTGCCAGGCTGGTCTCGTAGGCCAGGCCCTTGGCCAGGGCAGCCGGTGCCGTGGATTTCCGGGAAACGTACAGATACTCGACCACCGGGATCTCCTCGGGTTCCATGAGACGCGGGGCCAGATACTCGAACAGCCGCAGAAACAGATCCCCTTCGCGGGCGAGGAAGTACAGACGCTCAATACGATGTTCACGGACTTTTTCGATGACGCCCTGGATAAAGCAGCAGAAAATCGGCCCCAGGTAGGAAAACCCGAGATCGAAGGCAAACCCCTGGGAAGGTACCGGGGCGATCAGTTGTAACAAATGCCGCCCGCGCCAGTAAGGGTTTTTAATCGCCAGCCAGGCGTGCCCGCGCAGGATGGCACGGCGGCGGTTATTCGCCCGGTCGTCGAGCCACAGGCTCCGGATGCCGAGACCGGCTGGCATCCTCACATCCGAATGGGGGTTGTCGCCGATGTGCAGCATGGCGGCGGCGGTCACGCCCTCTGACTCCAGCACATGGTGAAACAGACGGCCTGTGTGTTTGCCGATACCGGTCTCGGAGGAGACATAAACCCGGTCGATGAAGCGGGCCAGGCCTAACTGTTCCAGCAGGGTCTCAAGATGCGCCTGATCCAGGTACATATCGGAAACCGCGACGATCCGCAGCCCGCGCTGGCGCAGCCCTTCGAGGAGCGACGCCATCCCCGGCTTGACATAGAGGCAATCCGCCTCGGCCCGCAGTTCCTCCGCGACAATCCAGGCAGCCAGTTCCGGATCTGGCACCCCCGTCAAAAGACGCGCCATCTCGGCGGCCAGATCGGAAAACCGGCATTCGTGATCCTTGCCATCGGCTTGGCGTTCGCGTCGCAGGCGTGCCTCGACATCCGTGCGTAGCGACATCAAATCTGGCAACGTCTGTACCTTGCCAAAATGCACTCCGAGATGCCTGACCAGCGCGCGCCCACTGATGAGCTTGACATGATCCGGGGGGTCGATGAGCCGTTCCAGCAGAGTGTCGAAGATATCAAAGGACAGCAATTGAACGCCATCCAGCCGGGCGTCGATGAGTTGCTGTAACTGTGCTGCATCCCGCGCCCACAGGCGTTGATCCGCGACCAGCATGGAACCGATCCGCCTCAGGACGCGCAGCGGACGTAGCATGGCTTGCCCGAGCCGGTAGGCGCTATCCTGGCGTACCGCATCCAGTTCGGACTGTGTATGGGCCAGTGCCTTCTGGCTGGTGGTTAACAGTCCGCCCAGGCGTAATCGCTCCGCGTCGAGTTCACGATTCGCGGCATCCAGTGCCGCCTGGGTGGTGTGTAGCGTGGCGTTGGCTTCTGCCAGCTCGACATTGATCCGGTTCAGCTCCCGGTTGCTGGCGTCCAGGGCCAGGTTAGCCGTGTGCAGACTCGCGTTTGATGCCGCCAGCCCATCGACGGACAACTGCCAATGCCGGCGCCAGCCTTCCCGATCCAGCTTCACGATGTGCCGTTTGATGCGATTGAGATAGGCGATGGCGGAGCCCGCCGGTTCACCCAGGACACGCGGTAGATACCGGCGCAACAGAAAATCTGTTTCCAGATTCGCCAATAGCGGGTTTTCCAGGATGGCGTTGGTACCATGCAGGCGATAGTCGAGCAGAGGCTCATCGAGCAGAAAGCCAATCCTCAGGCCCGGCGTGGTCGCCGCCCGTAGCAAATACTCGTAATCGAGGACATAACGGAAGGGACGCAAACCACCCAGGATCTCGTAGGCCGTCCGCTTGATGAAAAAATTGGAGGTGGTGATGCCCCAGTTACCGCTCAACAGGGCGCGTGCCGGGTCGCCTTCCTCGACATAGCGCGCCTTGAGACCGGCATGCCACCGCAGCCACCAATGGGCCGGATCGGTGATGGGCGTGCCGGAGGCGTCGATCAGACGCAGATCACTCAGGACTAAGTCAAATTCGCTTTTCTCACTCGCATCCAAGAGACGCATGAGACGCCGGGGATGAAAACGGTCGTCGGAATTGAGAATTGCCAAATAGTCGCCAGCCGCCAGCGCAAGGCCACGGTTGATGGTGCGCTGCGAGCCCTGATTGGTCTGATGGTGACGTTGCAGGCGTGGATCATTCAGCCCGGAGAGAACCGCCAGGGTTCCGTCGTGGGAGCCGTCATCGATCACGATCACTTCCAGGCTCACGCTCTCCTGTTGCAAAACCGAACGTACCGCCTCCGCCACATAGGCTTCGTGATTATAGGCAGGGATAATGACGGATATCAGCGGTGAAGGCATCAGTCAGACTGCCTGGTACGCATCCATGTGAAAAATTGCCGGATCGGAGCGGTGATGCGCCAGGCGGTCGATCCCAGCACCTCGTCCAACTGTTTCCGGCACGCTCGCAGATCCCTTTCCAGATCACGGTTCTGGCGTGCCAATTCCATCAGATCCAGAAACCCCTGTGGCGTCACGCGCTCACGCCATTTGGCGGCAATCCTCAGCGCGAATTCTTGAACCTCGTGAGCGGGTGCGTTGACGCCAAAACCTGTATCCTCGTCAATTCGATAGAAGGCCGTGCGCATGGGTACCTCGATAAAATTCGTGTGCATGGCCACCTGTAGCCAAAAATCCCAGTCCTCGAAGCGATCCAGTGACTCATCAAAACGGCAGCCGGCATCAAACAGGGTTCGCGCAAACAGCACGGTATGAATCGGCAGAAAGTTCCCGGCCAGCAATTTAGCACAGCTGAAAGATTCCGCGAACTCGCGTGGAAGTTCTCCACCCGCTACGTCCACCACCTGACAGTGACTATAGGTGGCCCTGACGCCGGCCTGACGGGCCGCTTCCAATAGTCTGGCCAGGTGCGTGGGCGCGAGATAGTCATCATCGTCGAGAAACAGAAGCCAGTCGCCACGCGCCTTCTCCAACCCAAGATTGGCGGCTATCGAACGCTGCAATGGCAGGGGAGAATCGATGAACCGAACCGGCCTTTCGCCCAACAGGGCGGGTACGGCACGATGACCCCATCCCTTGGCGTTGACGACAATGACTTCGATCTGCGGGTAGGTCTGCCCGATGGCACTGTCCAAGGCCTGGCCCAGGGTATCGCGGTCGCTGCTACGAATCATGACGCTAATCAGTGGGGACAGATTCATGGGTTTTCCAAAACGGTAATCAAACTGAACCAGTGCCCCAGTTACTAGAAATTAATTATCTGAAAAACTATAGCTACCTTGACCGTGCGAGTTGCCGTCAGTCTGGTCTACTATCCGGGATTCCTCACTGCTGCCATCGCGGCCTTCAACCTTCACTTGGACGGAATCCTTGAGGCGGTCACGCAGATGGCGTTGCAGGTCATCCCGCTGTTGAACCCAAAAAGCCATGCCTTCGGTTGGCACCCTCACCACCACCTGCAGCAGTCCCTGGGTATCGCGAGTGATACTGAACTCCGCGCCCGCCGCCAGATCTTCGCGGAGCTGGATGCGCACCTCCCTGGTTCCCTCGTTCTTCTCGGGACTGGACACCAGGATGCGGCTGGCCAATTGCTCGGCCAACTCAGCCAGGCCGGCCCTGGCGGATGCCGCTGGCGTCTCCGGGGCCACGGTTTTTTGCAACCCCCGCAGGATCTGGTCACCCAGGGAAATGCCTGGCGGCTCTCCGGTGGCAGGCTCAGGCGGTTTCTCCATTGCGGCCTGTTCGATCACCTCTGGCGGAACCAAAAAGGGAGAACCGGCGGGGAAATTGGTAATGGGCTGGGGTGATAAACCCGCCTGCCCCAGGGGTGGAGTGGGATTGCCAATGACCGGCGCTTCCCTGGATTTTTCCCTAGATTCTTCTCTGGGTTCGGGCCAAAGGCCGACAGGCGATAGGGAAGAATCAGGCCGGTCACGGGACTGTCGAGAGGTGTTCGGGGTGTCAAACCACTGGCCTAGCACATAAATTCCGGGCAGAACAGGGGGGCTGGCAGTGTCGTCTTTCCCGATCTCTGACTCGGTGTTCAAATCAGGCAAATCAGGCTGAAAGCGCTCACGGGACGGCCATACTCCCTGCTCCAACTGCCCTCCCCCACCGGCCATCCGCGCAAAGTCACGCAAAGTTGATCCATACGGCTCTGGGAAAGGATAAGGAGCCGGGGCATCCTGCCCCGGTTTGTCCGGAGCGGGACGCTCCGGCTCCTTGGCGAAGAGCGGCTTTACGCTGGTGGCCTCACCATCAGGGGCAGGCAGAGGAAGATCTCCAGCCGAGGGGACTGGGACTTCACCCTCCCTCCCCGCCAGTAGCTGTTGCCAGCGCGCCACCGCACCGGTCGCGGGCGAATCCGGGGGCGGCCCCTCTCGTAACACAGCACGCCGATCAGAGAAGACTGGGCCAGATTGTGTCTTGATCATGCGGCGCTTTTTTTCTTCTGGGGGGTGGCAAATTCTTCCAGTTCCATATCCTCGGCCCGTTCCTGTTCGCGGCTCAGGATTTGCTGGGCCTCGCGATCAAGCTCCTTAAATTTTTCAACCTCCTTGATCGCCACCCGATGCGCTTGTTCTGCTTGAGCCAGCGCGGTACGGGCCTCGGCACAGGCTTTCTCGGCGGCAAGCAGGGTGTGCTGCATGGCCACCTCGCGGGTGATCAGCTCCGCTAGAGTCTCGCGATAGGATTCGATGGCCATCATCGGCACCACCTGTTCCGCCAGCTCGGCAAACAAGCCGTCTTCATGCCCGGGACGCCAGGCGTGAAAGTCGGTCAGGGCTTGTTCCCGCCGGTTTTTCTCGGTTACCGCCAGTTCCAGACGCTGGTGCCGGCGGTTGACCTCCAGGGCCGCCCCCTGTTCCCGCAAGACCTTGATGCGTAAGAGCTGCTTGAGCATAGGGGGGCTACCGCATCAGGCCCTTGAGAGTTTTAGGTCAGACTTCCTTGGATCAGGGTGTCACGATGTTGAACCAGGGATCGAAGGGCGTCAGAAGCCCCAGCAATTCCACGACCTTCCCAACACTACCGGTGACCTGGATAGTGCCACTTTTGACGGCGTCATCAATACTTATCTGACCTAATATCAGATTGTTAAGATTACTGCGTGTCGTGATGATGGTGGCATCGGCCATTGCCGCCTGCTGAGCAGAAGCCGAGTTGAGTACGCTATTTTCCAGCGTCAACAGATACTTCTCGTTGACATCAGTAAACTGAAAATTCAGCGTGATGAGTCGCCCCGAAGCGGCTGGGCCATCCAACATGAGGCCGATGTAGTCGAAGATCTGGTCTGTGGGCATGGCTCGTACCGAGTCGCCACCGCTGGTGCCATCACCGCCGCGTATGACACCATCGCGCAGTTCCTTTGCCCCCGTTAGGTAAAAATTACGCCACGGTGCCGACTCGGCCTGGTAGCCCATCTGCTCCAGCGCATCGGCTTGTAGTTGCAGTGCTTCGGCATTGTTGGGCTCAGCAAACACCACATGATTGACCACTTGCGCAACCCAGCGATATTCACCACGATTGAACGACTCGCGGGCCTTACCCAGAACGGCGCTGGCCCCCCCCATGAACTCCACATATTTTTTGCCCGACTCGACGGGTGGCAAGGGATTGAGATTGGCCGGATTGCCGTCGAACCAACCGAGATAGCGCTGATAAACGGCCTTGGCGTCGTGACTCACCGTGCCGTAAAAACCACGGTTGTACCACTCTTTGGACAGAGCATCGGGTAACCGCAACTGCTCGGCAATCTCGTTCATGGTATAGCCTTGATTGGCCAAACGCAGTGTTTGATCGTGGATATATCGGTACATATCACGCTGTTTTTTCAGGAAATCCTTGACATTGGAGGTTCCCCAGCGCGGCCAGTGATGACTGGCCATGACCACGTCGGACTTGTCGGCAAACAGCCGGAGACTCTCGTCGATATAATGCGACCAAGCCTTGGCGTCGCGTACCTGAGCGCCCCGTAGGGTATAAAGATTGTGCAGGGTGTGGGTGCAGTTTTCGGCCATGTCCAGAACCCGAAACTTTGGAAAGTAGAAATTCATCTCCGCCGGGGCCTCGGAGCCCGGGGTCACCTGAAAAACGATCTCGATGCCGTCGATGACCATTGTCGTGCCGGTTTTCGAGATGGTGTCGGTCGGCGCGATCAGGGTCACGGTACCCGTCGAGGTGCCTTTGCCCAGTCCGGCATCGACTTGTCCACGCGCATTCCTGGGCAAAAGGCTGCCGTACATGTAGGTGGCTCGACGCGACATGGCGTTGCCAGCCATGACGTTCTCGCTCACCGCTTCTTCCATAAATCCCTGTGGTGCAATGATTTTGACCTGCCCGGCATCAACCTCTGCCTGGGTGACAACCCCCTTGACGCCACCGTAGTGATCGACATGGCTATGGGTGTAAATCACGGCCTTCACTTTCTTGTCCCCCCGTTGCTGGCGCATCAGTTTGAGGGCTTCCTGGGCCGTTTCCTGAGAGACCAGGGGATCGATGACGATATAACCGGTATCGCCCTCGATGAAGGTCACGACCGAGAGATCCAGGCCACGAATCTGATAGATGTGATCAGTAACCTGAAACAATCCGGCCGCGAGATTGAGCTGGGCCTGTCGCCACAGGGCTGGATTGACCGTATCCGGGGCATCGGTATTCAGAAAGGCGTATTGATCGAGGTTCCAGACGACCTTGCCATTGGCATCGGACACCTGGTTGCTGGCGAGGGGTGCCATGAGCCCCCGCTGGGTGTCGGCCAGATCCGTGGTGTCCTTGAAATCGAGTAGGCTAAACACGGCGGCATTGATGGCCTTCGTATCAGCGGTGGCGGGTTTGGGGGCTTCGTTTGCGAAGGCCGTACCATTGCCAGCCACACTGGCCAGGATGAGAGATAAATAGACTGAAAACCTGTGTTTCATCGTGAAAATTCCCCTTAATGTCATGCGTTGACATGGATTGATGGGTTGCTTAGTGAGGGCCGTTCTGGCCGTGGAGGGGGGCATGATAGCAGGACTTACCGCATCAGACCCTTGAGCGTTTCCTGGGTGTCCTCGAAGCTACTCCGTTCGTCGGTACCCTGACGGAGAAAACGATTGATGGCGTCGATCTTGGCCAGGGCCTGATCGGCCAGGGGGTCGGAGCCCTTCTGGTATTCGCCAATCTTAACCAGCAATTCCACGTCCTGATACTTGGCCAGCAGATGACGCAAACGGCCAGCGGCCTCCTTGTGTTCGCGGGTGACTACGGCGTTCATCACCCGGCTGACGCTGGCCAGCACATCAATCGCCGGATAGTGATTGGCCGAAGCCAGTTTGCGCGATAGCACAATATGCCCGTCGAGAATCGAGCGGGTTTCGTCGGCCACCGGTTCGGTCATGTCGTCGCCTTCGACCAGTACGGTATAGAGGGCGGTGATCGAACCCTTGTCGGACTGACCCGCCCGCTCCATGAGCTGAGGGAGCGTGGCAAACACCGACGGCGGAAATCCCCGGCGCGTAGGTGGCTCGCCAGCGGCCAGGCCGATCTCGCGGAGCGCCCTGGCAAAGCGCGTCACCGAATCCATCAGCAACAGCACCCGCTGATTGCGATCCCGGAAATATTCGGCGACGGCGGTGGCGACATAGGCGGCCTTGGCCCGTTCCATGGCGGTTCGATCCGAGGTGGCGATCACCACCACCGAACGGGCCAGACCTTCGGGGCCCAGATCACGATCCAAAAACTCCCGCACCTCGCGCCCCCGTTCGCCGATCAGGGCCAAGACGCAGACATCCACCTTCGCGCCCCTGACCAGGCTGGAGAGCAGGGTGCTTTTGCCTCCGCCAGCGGCCGCGAAGATGCCCATGCGTTGACCCTCGCCACAGGTCAACAGACCATCCAAAACCCGTATCCCCAAGGGCAGGGGCTGGCTCACCAGACGCCGCGTCAGGGGATCGGGCGGAGAGGCATAGACCGGATAATAGGCCTCGGGTTTGAAGTCGCCCCGGGTGGCGATGTCCAGAGGCCGGCCCATGCCGTCCAGCACCCGTCCAAGCAATCCGGGGCCGACGGCTACCCGATGGCGCTGACCGGTCGGAATCACCTCGGTGGCATTGGAGATGCCCTGCATGCTGCCAAGCGGGGTCAGCAAGGCCGTGTTCTGATTGAGCCCCACAACCTCGGCGGCCAGGATCTGGCTCTCGCCGGGGGCGCGCAGGTGACAGATCTCGCCGATCTCCACCCGGGGTACCGCCGCTTCGATGAGGGTGCCAACGACTTGCAACACCCGACCGCGCACATCCACCAGCGTCGGGATCTCCTGCAGCGTCTGGCGGAGCGAGTCGGTGATGTAGCCGAGGGATCTCATGATAAAGGCTTAACTTAACGGTCGGTAAAACGATGCGACAGGCGTTCGCGGAGATTGCGCAACTGGGTCTCCAGACGGGCATCGACCAGGCCCATGGGGGTCTCGATCAGGCAGCCACCGGCCCCGACCCGCTCATCGCCGACGACATCGAGGCTGTTCATTTCAGCGTACTCACCGGCGATTTCGGCCAGACGTTCGCGGACGATTTCGAGCTGTTCCGGGGCCACCCGCAAGGTGATCCGTTTCTGATCCCGGGCATGGCGCAGGGCTTCCTGCACCACGGCCATGACCAGATCTTGTGGTGGGAGCCGCCCGAGCACCTTGGCAGTGGCCTGGCTCACCAGTTCCGTCATGTCGTTTTCAACGCCAGACAGATAGTCGAGAATCCGGTCACTGGCCTCCATCAACTGGTTCGACAGGGCGTCCGCAGCCTGCTCCTGTCCGTCGGCGTAGCCGCGCGCCTGTTCCGCCGTGAAGGCCTGTTGGGCCTCGGCGCGCAGAGTATCGGCTTCGGCCTGGGCCGCCGCGATCAGGGCGCGGGCTTCCAGATAGACCTGATAATCGGCGGCCTTGATGATTTTCTGTTCGGGGGCAAGCCGCAACCCGCCGGGAATCACTCGAACCACGGCAACCACGAAGGAGCCCTCTCGGATAACAATTTGCGGGTGAGAGACAGAGCCTCGGACGCCGAAAACAGGCTCGGCTGACCAAACCAGGATGCCCAGGGGCGCGGGCAACGCCAACAGACCTGTGTGGCCAGTACCGGATCATCACGCCAGGCCGCGCCGAGACAAGCCACGCCGAGGCGCACGGTGCGTTCCAGGGGGTCGGCGGGCAAGGTCAGGGTGCGTTCCAGCCGGGTCAGGCGCACCCCCAGACGTAGCGGTGCCCGGTGTACCACATCCTCGAAAATACCGGCACCCAGCGCGGTGATCCAGTCATGCCGTTCCTCGCGTTGCACCAGGCTACGCAGGCGGTCGGCCTGTGCGGCGGCACCCATCCAGCACAGGAGATCCTGCAACACACCCGGCGGGAGCAATAGCAGCCGCCGCAAGGGGAGGTCAAAATCCCAGCCCGGGCCAGCCGAATCGGTCACATGCTCCAACAAAAGCCGCGACAGCAAACGCCGGCCGCGCGGCTGGGCGATCATCCGGTTTTTCAAGGACATCGGCAGACCCGACGCCCACCAGCTCTCATCGACCATCGAGACGGGCTGGAGATTCGCCCTGTAAAGGCAACGCCACCAATCCGCCGCCGCCACCTGGGGCGGCGGCGGGGTCAGGCGGCGGGGGGCGGCGGGGTCTTGCGGGTTTGCCACCACAGCCACCATCCCACACCATTGCCGATCATCAGGAGGATTAACAGGAAAACACCGCCAGACAGCATCCACCATAGACGGCTCATGGATTCCGGGGCCAGACGCAGACTCAGCAGTTCTTGCCAGGCTGGTGAGGCGGGGGCGTTTTCCGCCGGGAGCGCCGGAAACAGGGCAATCGAGACTTGATCGTAGCTCAGACCCTCGATGCTGTTGCTGACCAGCACCTTGATGCGTGACACAAAGCTGCTCAGATCCAGCTCCGGGCGATGTTTGATGAATACCGCCGCCGACGAGGGCACGGGTTTGTCGCCAAACCCGGTGCGTTCGGGCACCACCACCTGAACCCGGGCGCTCAAGACCCCGTCGATCTCGGCCAGGGTGGAAGAGACCTGCTGGGAGAGGGCGTACAGGTAACGCATCCGTTCCTCGAGCGGCGACGAGATCATCCCCTGTTTTTTGAAAAGTTCGCCGATTTTGGCGAAATTTTCCCGGGGGTAGCCGTTTTGTTGCAGTAACTCGATGGCTTTGGCAAAGCGCGCCGATTCGACACGCAGTATCGCGCCCTCTTTGCTTAGCTGTTTGTCGGCGGGGATATCCTGGCGCAGCAATAGCGCCAGCATCTCGTTGGCCTCGCGTTCGCTAAGACCGCTGTAAAGCTCGGTCAGGCAACCGCTTAAACAAAGGCTGCTGGCCAACAGCAGAATCATGCGGGCCTTCACCTTCATTGTGTCTTGAGCAGGGTATCCAGGTTTTGGGTGGTCTTGCTGGCCACCTTCGAGACCCAGTCGATATAAAAAGACGCCATGACCAGGTCAAACTGCATACGCAGCACTTCTTTGGGATCCATCGCCCGCGTACCCTCCAGAATTTCGTTTCGCCCCTGCCGCCGTGACAGATATTCGGCCCGGATATGTTCCATGCTCTTTAAAAGCGCGTCGCCGGGGGCCTCCGCCACCTGGGCGTAGCGAACCTGGCCGAGTTCCACCACCCGTGGCCCCGCCTCGGGTGCCAGGGCGTTTTGGAAACGCTCGACCGCCGCAGGGCTGGCAGGGATCAGGGGGGCGGCGTCCGGGAGAGGCAAAACGGGCGCGGCGGCCGGGGTCACACCGATGGGCGGCAAGGAGGGGCTCCACATGATCAGTCGCCTAGGGTTCGAGAAACGCCTTGGCCATCTGTCCGGCCGCCTGCTCCGGGTGGGCTTTGGAGACCGCTTGTAATGTGGCTTCGGCTTCGGAACCACGACCGGCGCGCTTTAGGGCCAGCCCGACGAAGACCTGCGCCTCGGGGCTGTGGGGATTGCGTTTGATCGCCTCGTCGCGTAGCAACCGCAAGGCCTCCGTCTCGCGTCCCACCTGGAGTTCGGCAATGGCCTTGCCGATCCAGGGGTACTCGCTGTCAGGGCGGATCGCCACCAGGCCATCGAAGATCCGGTGAGCCGCCTCGACCTGACCATGGCCCGCCGCCAAAAAACCCACCTCGCCAATCCGGCGAACCCATTCACTGGAAATATCCACGGCCATAGCTTTAGCTCATCTTCTGGATAATGCCGCTCACGGTATCCTTGACGGTCTTCATCGCCGTCGAATACGCATTGATAGCCATTGACCAACTCGTCATGGCCTGCTGCATCTTGAGCATGTCCATGGGGTTATTGGGGTCGGCTGTGGCGGTGATATCCCTCAGCGCGGTATCAGCATTGGTCACCGACTGACCAAAGTTCGCTTCGATAGAATTCATGTCCATGGCATTCTCCTAGTGGTTGGGATGAAGGTTGGGATGAAATTTGGCCCAGATCCGGTTGAGTACCTCACTGGCTGTCGCCACCGACTCGCGCCACGCCGAAACCGCCCGGAAATCGGCGGGCGCGAGCCCGGCATCGAGCTGCCGCTGCAGCGTCCGGCCATATTGGTCGAGTTCTTCGATCCATTGGCGCCGCAAGGTGCCATGGGCATCCGACTGGATCTTGTCTTCCAGATCAAGCAGGGAAATAGGGTCTTGGGACATGGGACTAATCTCGCTGAGGTGGAGTGGGGATGAGAAGTTTTTGCCGTTCGCCATTCGCGGCCAAGATGACATGATCAAATGCAATTTGCTCGATGACAACCCCCGGCGCGAGGATTTGGCCCTCTCCCAGCGAACGATTATCGTCGGTCAGCAAGAACCTGTGGGATCCCATCATGACGCCGATGATACCAGGGAGCGCAGACTTGGGAGGCTTGGGAAATGGTGGAAACTCGGCCAACAGGGGAAGATTGGGAAACGCCTTGGCGTAGCGCGTCGCCAATTCCTCGAAGATCTGGCGGGCTTTGGCGTCAGGCTGGCCGCGCGCCAGGATCCGGTCGGCGAAGTGAACCAGCTCGATTTGGGTCAATCCCGCCGCCTTGATCCATTGACTCAAGATGCGAACCGGATCCTGGCGGACTTCCGTGCGATTCTCAATCTCGCGAAGCGCCGACAGATCCTGCTTCAGGGCCGCCAGATCGCGTGTCAGTTCCTCGGGTTGCTCGGTGATACCCGTGACCACAATCCGCCCCGGCCCCTGGCCGGCCACCTTGAGGCTGTGTCCCTGAGAACGCAGTACCGCCGCTGCAGTCTCGACCAGCGCCTCGCTGGCAGTGACCCGGTTGGTGATGCGTAGCCCCGTCTCTTCCAGCATCCGCTTGAGCGTCTGAAGATCCACCAGTCGCGGCACATAACCGAGCAGTGCCGGGGGGGTGATGCGGGTGTCGAGACGCAGATCCTGCCAGCCTTGGGACGTCAGACGTTCGCGAAGGCGATCCAGTGGCGTGGTCGCGGTTTTATTAGCATGGGTGCCAGATGGCGCAGGAGGCACCAGGGGGGCATAAAACAGGGGCCAGACGAATTGCACCAGAACCGCCAGCAAGAGCAATCCAATCAACCCGCGCAGCCAATAGGGATGCCAAGAGTGGCTGGCAAGTACCGGTACTACTGGTGGCGGCGACTCGGGCAGGGTGGCGGGTAGGATCTCGGCGGCGGGTTCGACGGTTTTTTGAGGAGGGCTGTCCGGCAGAGCAGACAGCGGCGTCAGATCAATGGCCGACAAGGGCGGCCAGGGGGCGTTCGCGGGCCCCAGCACCAGATGTACCGAACCTAGGGAGAAAACCTGAAACCAGATCACGGTGATTGGATCTGTCGGTGTGGTTTGCCCAGTCAGCTGGCCATCCAGAGCGCGGAGCGTCGCGGTGCCCTCGGCGAGGGTCAGGATCGCGTGGCGGGGGGCGATGTCACGATCCAGCAAAACCAACTCGCAGGCCTCGTCTCGGCCAATCGGGTATTCACCCAAACCCAGTTCCACCTCGGCCCCGACATGCACCCCGGAGAGGATCTTCAGCAAGATGCGAGGGGGGTGCGAAGGGGTTGTCATGACCTGGAACTAGCCAGCAGAATCGCTCATGGAAAGAACAAAAGGGGTTGGGCGAAGTCTGGCATGGACAGCGTCGGGGGTGCTTGACAACGCTGCGTCCAGTCAATTTGGGCATTGACAAAGGATTCCACCGCCTCCGCCAGATCCAAAACCCCAATATCACCCGGCAACAGCCGGTAAAGTATCAAAACATCGGCTTCGGATAGTGACAGAATCTCGGTGCGGCTGGCCATGCGACCCCGGTTCGCCGCCAAAACCCGCCGGGCCAAAGCTTCGCCCCCCTGACGATCAGCCGGCAGTTTACCCACTGCGGCATCGAGCAGGATTTGGCCCTGTGGTGCTGGGCGCAGACGTGTGGTGTAGCGCCCATCAAACAGGAAGGTGTAGCCGCCATCGGGATCGGGGCGCGGTGGACGCACCCCCTGTTCGGTGGCGAAGGTGGTGATTAGGTCGGCAAAACGCATGGCAAACACCTAAATGATCTGGGTGGACTAGACGACTCGAGCCAAGCCATGCCCTCTTCCAGGGTCGGGCGGCACGGCAAAAGATCCAGAAAACCGCTAATGTCAAGCACCTCGGTAATCAGCGGGTTGGCGCGAACCAGCACCAAACGCCCGCCCTGTTGGCGAAGCCGTTTGGCGGCCTTGAGGATGACCCGCAAACCAGCGCTCGATACATAGTTGGTCTGGCCAAAATCGATCAGCAGCCGTGTCGTGCCGGCGTCGAGATGGGCCAGCAGCGCCTGCTCCGCCGCATGGGTATTGCCGGTTCCAAAAGGCCCCGCCGGCCGCATGACCAAGACATTACCGAGGGTGGAAAAATCGACGCTCATGCCATCCTGCCATTCAAGGTTTTTTCTTGCTGCCAACTATTGATAATTTACCTCAAATAGTCTTGACAACCCTATGATTCTACAAGATCTGATTATATATCATCCAAGGGATCGATGAGTAAAAATC
>JBAXSA010000036.1:0-15597 GCA_037130945.1 Pseudomonadota bacterium
GTCGAAAAGCACCAATTCGGCGGTCGTGAGGGCGATCTGTTCCCGGATCTCTTCGACCTTGCCCGCCCCAATAAACCATTTGGGATCCGGGGCATCGCGGGAACCGCGCACCCAACCGGCCAGCTTGGCACCTGCGGCCAGGGCCAGCTGTTCAAATTCCCGATGGATTTCCTCCGTGTTCAGTGCCTCATCCGCCTGACCCAGGCGAATCCGTACCAGGAGGGCTCGCTCACCCTTCTGGGGGCGATCCAGAAGTCCAACGGGTTGTTCAGTCAACGGCCGACGATTTCACATTCAAAACCGCTGTCAATCGATTGCCGAGGCTCATGATGAACCCAGGCTCAGGCATTACCGAGATCGCTCCGATGGCCGGCATCCGCCTCGTCCTCGTGATCCCCGAGCGGAATACGCACAGGACGGGAGGGGACAATCGTCGAAATGGCATGCTTGTAAACCATTTGGCTCACGACATTTTTCAGCAAAACCACGAATTGATCGAAGGATTCAACCTGGCCCTGCAATTTGATTCCATTCACCAGGAAAATCGAGACTGGCACCTTCTCTCTGCGCAGAACGTTCAGGAAAGGATCTTGTAAGCTTTGCCCTTTTGACATGACGTATTTTCCTTGTTGTTGTGTAAGAGAACCGCAAGAGGTCAACGAATGTGGGACTGATCTCCCTTGGAATGTATAGCAGCCTATACTAGCAGCTTGTCAGGCTTTCTACCCGTGGAATCCGCATATCCCGCCCCTCGTGAGCCATTCCGCCATAAAAATCCTCACCCATCGACCCACCCATAGGATAACCGCGCAATGCCCCCCATGAATTTTTGTAGCGACTGTGGCGCCTCCCTGGTGTTACAGGTTCCCGAGGGAGACAACCGTCTCCGGCATGTCTGCGTGAGCTGTGGCGGTATCCATTACCAAAATCCCAAGATCGTCGTGGGCTGCATTCCCGAGTGGGAGGATCAAATCCTGCTGTGCCGGCGAGCCATCGAGCCTCGGCGTGGCTTTTGGACGTTGCCCGCCGGTTTCATGGAAACCGGTGAAACCGCTCAGGCTGGCGCGGCTCGGGAAACCCTGGAAGAGGCAGAGGCCCGGGTGGAAGTGGGGGGCCTGTACGCCTGTTTTAGCCTGTCTCATGTGGATCAGGTGTATTTGCTGTTTCGTAGCCGCTTGCTGGATCTCGATTTTGGACCAGGCAGCGAAAGCCTGGAGGTACGGCTTTTTAAGCCCGGGGAGATACCCTGGAACGAAATGGCCTTTTTCGTCATCCAGGAGACCCTTGAGGGTTATTTCAAGGATCGCGCCAAGGGCCAGTACCCCTTGCGCAGCGGGGAGATCCGGAGGGTCTCGGAGAAGCCAGGGGATTACCGGATCACTTACCTATGACCTGTTCGGCTTCGGCCAGGCGTGCGGGGGTTCCAATGTCGAGCCAACGCCCCTGGTAGTGTTCTCCACTGACCAGGCCATGATCGGCGGCCTGGCGTAGCAGCGGGGCCAGGGGAAAGACACCGTCCCGGCACTCCGCGAAAAGCCCTGGTCGGTACAGACCGATGCCCGTAAAGGTTAGGCGCGAAGCGCCCTGGTTTTGGATCCGCCCGTCGTCATTCAGACTAAAATCTCCTCTGGGGTGATGTGGTGGATTATCAACCAGCACTAGGTGAGCGAGGCGGTCTTCGGCGATGTGCAAGTCACCAAAATTGTAATCTGTCCAGATGTCGGCGTTAACCGCCAAAAAAGCCCCTTGTCCCAAGAGTCCCAAGGCTCGGAACAGCCCCCCGCCAGTTTCGAGCGGCTCGCCCTCGGCGGACAGGAGAATTCGCACGCCAAACAATCGGCCGTCGCCCAGAAAACTCGCCAGCTGTTCCCCCAGATGGGCGGTATTGACAACGATTTCGGTATAACCAGCCCGTGCCAGGGCCGTGAGATGGTATTGAATCAGGGGTTGGCCCTGAAGCATCAGGAGCGGTTTGGGGGTGTGGTCGGTGAGGGGGCGCATTCTTTCACCACGCCCAGCGGCCAGGATCATGGCGCGCCGGGAGCCCGAAGTTCCCAACGGCACCAAGGGGTTAGCCCCTCATCATGTCGAAGAATTCCTGGTTGGTTTTGGTGGTTTTGAGCCGGTCGTAGAGAAACTCCATGGCCGCCAGCTCATCCATGGGATGCAGAATTTTTCTCAGGATCCACATCTTTTGCAGCATGTCCGGGGACATTAGCAGCTCTTCCTTGCGGGTTCCCGAGCGGTTGATGTGGATAGCGGGGAAGACGCGCCGTTCGGAAATGCGCCGGTCAAGATGGACTTCCATGTTGCCAGTGCCCTTGAATTCCTCGTAGATCACGTCATCCATGCGGGAACCGGTTTCGATCAGGGCGGTTGCAATGATCGTCAGGCTGCCACCCTCCTCGACGTTACGGGCGGTGCCAAAGATCCGCTTGGGTTTTTGCAGGGCGTTGGCGTCCACACCGCCCGTCAGCACCTTACCCGAGGCCGGCACCACGGTATTGTAAGCACGCGCCATGCGGGTGATGGAATCGAGCAGAATCACGACATCTTTTTTGTGCTCGACGAGCCGTTTGGCTTTTTCAATCACGATCTCGGCGACCTGAACATGGCGAGTCGCGGGTTCATCGAAGGTGCTGGAGATTACCTCGCCACGGACGGATCGCTGCATCTCGGTGACCTCCTCGGGCCGTTCGTCGATGAGCAGGACGATCAGATAACATTCCGGATGATTGTGGGCAATTGAATGGGCGATGTTCTGCAACATCATCGTCTTGCCCGCCTTGGGCGGCGAGACAATCAGGCCGCGCTGACCCTTGCCGATGGGGGCGATGAGGTCGATGATCCGGCCGGTGATGTCCTCGGTACTGCCGTTGCCGATCTCCAGCCGCAAGGCTTTCTGCGGAAACAGCGGCGTGAAGTTCTCGAACAAAATCTTGTTCTTGGCGTTTTCGGGACGGTCATAGTTGATTTCGTCGACCTTGAGTAGGGCGAAGTAACGCTCGCCTTCCTTGGGGGGGCGAATCTTGCCCAGCACGGTATCGCCGTTCCGGAGGCTAAAACGCCGGATCTGACTGGGCGATATGTAGATGTCGTCGGGGCCCGACAGGTACGAACTGTCTCCCGAGCGCAGAAAGCCAAAGCCATCCTGGAGGATCTCCAGAACGCCGTCGCCGCCAATGTCTTCGCCTTTCTTGGCATGTGCCTTCAGGATGGAAAAGATGAGGTCTTGCTTGCGTGAGCGCGCAACCCCTTCGATATTCATGGTTTGGGCGATCTCCATGAGGTCGGGCATGGACATCTTTTTCAGTTCAGTCAGATTCATAGCGAGCTGCGCACCGATAGGTCAAGGATGGGAAAAAAAAGCGGGCCTCGGCCAAACCTGCCAGCCAGGTCAGGAAGCGCCTAGTGTGAGAAAATACGCCCTGGGGAAACCATCGACCGCCACGGAAACTCATAGTGTCGACTCAATCCGGTCATGCCGGATGGATCCTGTCACAGATTGCTGTCCAGAAAGGCGGTGAGCTGCGATTTGGACAGGGCACCCACGCGGGTTGCCTCGACTTCGCCTTTTTTGAAAAGCATCAGGGTGGGGATGCCGCGAATGCCATAGCGGGGTGGAACACCCTGGTTTTGGTCGATATTGAGCTTGGCCACCTTTAGCCGCCCGGTGTACTCAAGGGCGATCTCATCCAGTACCGGTGCCATGTGCCGGCAGGGCCCGCACCACTCAGCCCAGTAGTCAACCAGGACAGGCTCGCCAGCCTGAAGAACCTCTGCCTCGAAGGTGGCATCGGTCACCTGAACGATATTATCACTCACCGGATCGTCTCTCTTTATAAAGTATGGGATGGAGTTGAAAGAACCTCTGGCTTTACCTTTCAGGTTTGCCTAGGGCCAGAATATCAATAGGGATGGAAGGAAACACCCTCGCAACCCAGCAGGCGGCGCAGATGGTGACAGGAATGGAAACTAAAACACCTTAACCTGGGGATTGTCCAGAATGAGGTTGGCAAAAAACCGCCCGCGCCAGAAAGTCCGGGAGAACCGGGACAGGTTGCTATTTCATCCAAAAGCCTTGAGCATTGCAAGCCTTCAGTGCCTGAATGGGCCATCAATTTTTTCAAAATCGCGGGATCCGGTGGAATTTCCATGAATATTCAACAGGGCATGACATGAATCCGAAGTATCAGCAGGTTCGTTTTATGCTCAGCGCCGCCCAACTTGCCCAGGCACCGCCGGACACGGGTTTTGAGGTGGCCTTGGCGGGGCGTTCAAACGCAGGCAAATCCACGGCCCTCAATGCCCTCTGTGGGCAACGGAACCTGGCACGAACCAGCAAAACACCCGGCCGCACCCAGTTGTTGAATTTCTTCCGGGTCGATGAAGGGCGTCATCTCGTAGATCTGCCGGGCTACGGATTCGCACAGGTGGCACAATCCATCAAACTGCAGTGGCAAGCGGTGCTACAGGATTATCTGACCGGGCGGCAGTCCCTGAAGGGTCTCTTGCTGTTGATGGATATCCGCCATCCGCTACAGGAAACCGATCGGCAAATGCTGATATGGTCTTCCCACCGCAGCCTGCCTGTTCACATTTTGCTCACCAAGGCCGACAAACTCAAGCGAGGGCCGGCACTCGCCGCCTTGCAGTCTGTACTGGCGGAACTCCGTCAGTCGGAGTGGCCTGGAAGCGTCCAGTTGTTTTCTGGCATTCGCCACCAGGGGGTGGATGAAGGGCATGTCGTTCTGAATCGCTGGCTGGGTTTTCCGGATCAGCTACCAGGCACGCCGCCGGTTTCTGTTCCATATCTCAAATCATGCACCGGGTCAAGCTGAAGCAAATGTCCTGGGGGGTTTGAGTCGGCCGGGCATCCACGACCACCTGTAGAAAGCGGATCGTAAAACGATGTTTATGACCGCTGATCTCCGGAAAATAAACACCCTGCTCAGGGATACCCACCCGAATCATCTGGATGGGTGCCTGAGGATCCATCGCATATTGAAAAAAACCTTGCCTGGCCACTTGCGACGTGGGTGTGTTGCTGTCGCGAATGAAAGACAGCACCACCCGAATGGCGTCTCGAACCGGCAATAGTTGTGCCATCCAGAGGGCTATCTGCCGTGTTCGCTCGGCGTGAGGGCGTTGCAACCAATGGTGGAACTGGGGCAGATCGAAGCTGCAGGTACCGCCGGGGATGCCACTGCGTTGTGCCACAGTTCGCAACATCTCGTCCTCACGAACCATTTGACCCATCTGGCCATCGATCTGCTGAATTTGGCCGATGGTGTCACCTAGGGTTTTGAGGGTCTGATCCAGAGCCTTGCGATTGACTCCGGGTTGTTCCTGAATCCGTCCCAGATTGGCGTTCTGGCGTTCCAGTTCTCTCAGCAGTTCGCCGCGCATGTCGCCCCGGGTTGCGATCTGCACAATATCGAACAGGGCATCGATTACCGTCCGAGTGGCCCAAACGCCATCGTCGCCACTAAAAAATTCGGTTTTATTAAACAGGTGTTCGAGCCTCAGGAACGTGCGGATACGCTCATTCAAGGGGTGTTCGAAGATCACGGGATACTCGGAGATCGCGGGATGGGTCACGGGGCAACAAAAGCTCTCGTTTGAGAAATGGGGCTCACCTGGCAGACGGGGCGATGGGCTGGTATTGAGTTTCCCATTGTCCACCATCCAGAGCATACCGCAAAGCCCTTGTTCGACACATCAGGGATCTCCCAGAGGACGAGTTCATGAATATTGCCGGGTGTCTGGTTTATAATGCGGCCAGTCATCGCCCCTTTTTGATTTTGTCGACCAGGGCTACGTCACAACCAGAGGACTTTTGATGAGTTCGCCCTCCTTCCTGAGTGCCCATCCCATCTTGGCGCAGTTTCTGTTTCGCTGGATGGCTAGTCTTTTTTTGCTGTGCCTGACCTATAACCCCTCGCGTTACTCCTACTACCACTGGGTGGTGGATGGATACGGCGATCCTCTGCAAAAGCTGGTGGTGGGTATCGCCTTGATCATCGCCTACAGTTTTTTGTACTACGCCGTGTTCGCGGCCTGGCGCGGCTGGGGGATGCTGGGCGCGGTCACCATCGGTGTCCTGGCCACCCACGAACTCATCAAGCTATTGCCTTCGCCGGTCTCGTCAGTCGAAAAACAGTATATCGTCTTGTCCGTTCTCTCGATTTTATCCGCCGCCGGTCTGTCCTGGTCCCAGGCGATCTACACCTATATGGGACAAAAACAAAAGCGGTATGTGTTCAAGGACAGACCCTATTTCTATTTTCGTCGGCGCTTGCGCTGGTTCCGCTAACAGATCATGAGAAGCCAGGTTTATTCGGAGGACAGGGGGACAATGGGAAGCAACCGGGGTTCCAGATACGTCCAGACATTTTCCAGGATCCGGGGTTGGGCCTCGGCGTTGGGGTGCAGGCCATCGGGCAGGAACAAGGCCGGGTTGGAGGCCACCCCCGCTAGAAGATGAGGCACCAGGGTCGCGCCGGTGGTCTTGGCAACCTGCGAAAAGATCGCCCGGAACCGGTCGCTGAAGGCGCGCCCGTAGTTTGGCGGTATTTCTATTCCGGTTAATAATACCTCGGCACCGGTGGTCTTTGCCAGACTGGCCAATGTCGTCAGGTTGGCGGTAATGAGGTCTGGCGATAGCCCCCGCAAACCGTCATTGGCACCCAGTTCCAGGATGACCCAGCGGGGATGCGTTTCGGTCAGCGCCTGGGGTAACCGGGACAGGCCACCTGCGGTGGTATCGCCGGAGAGGCTACGGTTGACCACCCGGATCGGCGGGTCGCGGCTGGCCAGCCGTTGTTCCAGCATCGCGACCCAGCCCTGTTCGGGACGCAATCCATAAGCGGCGCTGAGACTGTCGCCCAACACCAACACCACGGGCGCGGACTGCGCCAACGTCTGCGCCATGATTGCCATCCACCCCAAAAATAAGCCGAGCCATCGCATGGCTGACGATTCTATCCGAATCGCCACGAGGCGCGTAGAGGACGAGGAGGGAAATGGGTTTCCTGGCTGCTGTGGCTCTTGTCAGAAGCAGACTGCTGTCATATTGTAGCGAGAGTTTCCAGTCCCCCAGGATGTGTTCGAGCAGGCCCAGTAATGAGGTATAGGCAGGATTAAACCGCAATGCGACTGACAATGCTCAAAGCCAAACTACACCGCGCCTGTGTTACCCATTCGGAGCCTGACTACGAGGGTTCCTGCGCCATCGATAGCGAGCTTCTGGAATCTGTCGGCATTTTGGAATATGAGCAAATCCATCTTTACAACGTCACCAATGGCGAGCGCTTGGTGACCTATGCCATCCGGGCCGCCGCCGGTTCCCGGATTATTTCGGTGAATGGGGCCGCCGCACGGCGCGCCAGCCCCAGTGATCGCGTTATTCTCTGTGCCTATGCGGAGCTGGACGACCGCGAAGTGGCGGATTTCAAGCCACGGCTGGTTTATCTGGATGAACAGAATCGCATCACCCGGAGTGGCGACAGCATCCCGGTGCAGCAGGCCTAACCGGGCACCTGCTGGAGGCGTACCGGTAACCGCCGGTTGCCCCAAGCCCCCGGCCGGGGCTCAAAAACCCCGTAGCATGGGGTGCCACACTGTTGGCAAGCGCCACGGACATCGAGCCGCCAGGCTTGCAACTCATAACCATCCCGCTCAATCAGAGGCGCTTGGCAGGCGTGACACCGGGTGGTACTGCCCTCGGGGTCGTGGACATTGCCGGTATAGACATGCCACAAGCCATTGTTGAGCGCGATGCGGCGCGCCCGATGCAAGGTTGCCAGCGGGGTGCGGGGCCGATCCAGGAGCTTCCAATCCGGGTGAAAGGCGGAAAAATGGATCGGCACCTGGGGGCCCAAGTGATCCACCACCCAGCGGGTCAGGGCGTCGAGCTCCGCGTGGCTGTCGTTGAGATCCGGGATCAACAGGGTGGTGATCTCCACCCAGACGCGGGTCTCCCGGCAAAGATATTCCAGGGTCTCCAGCACGGGTTGGAGTTGTCCGCCACAGACCCGATGATAAAAATCCTCGCTGAATGCCTTGAGATCGACATTGGCGGCGTCCATCACCCGGAAAAAATCCTCGCGGGCTCCGGAACTCACATATCCGGCCGTCACGGCGACATTGGCAATCCCCAACGCCCGGCAGGCCAGGGCGGTATCCCGGGCGTACTCCAGAAAGATCACCGGATCGTTGTAGGTATAAGCGACACTGCGGCACCCCCAGGCGGCGGCGCTCCGGGCGATGGCCTCGGGGCTGGCGACATCCTGCAGGCGATCAAACTCGCGGGATTTGCTGATGTCCCAATTCTGGCAAAACTGGCACGTCAGATTGCAGCCGGCAGTACCAAAGGACAACACCGGGGTGCCGGGCAAAAAGTGATGCAGGGGCTTTTTCTCGATGGGATCGATGCAAAAGCCGCTGGAACGGCCATAGGTCGTCAGCACCAGATGATCACCCTGACGGGCCCGGACAAAGCACAACCCCGCCTGATCGCCGGCCAGACGGCAGGAGCGGGGACAGAGATCGCATTGCAAACGGCCATCCGCCAAGGCGTGCCAATAGCCCACTGGATGGGCGGATGGGGGTGAGGAGGATGGCATCAGGGCGGTCACTTGCATTCCCAAGGGTTCGGAGTCAGTCTTGTCGTCATGTAGAGTATAGAACTTGTGAGGTCACCCATGATTCAGGTTCTTCCCCCGGCCGTGGCAGGCCGTTTTTATCCCGGCTCGCCGGACGAGTTGCGCACCCAGGTGCAGGCTCTGCTAGGCGCGGTTTCGACTCCGCTAGCCCTGATTCCCAAGGCTCTGGTGGTGCCGCATGCGGGCTATGTCTATTCTGGCCCGGTGGCCGCCAGTGCCTATCGTCTGCTCCGCGCCCTGAGGGATCGGGTGCAGCGGGTGGTCTTGTTCGGGCCCGCCCATCGGTTATGGTTCCGGGGACTGGCCTTCAGTACCGCCACCCATGTCGCAACGCCCTTGGGCACCCTGGCCGTGGATCGGCTGGCCCTGCAAGGGTTGCACGATTTGCCCTTTGTTGAGGAACAGGACGCGCCCTTCCTGAACGAGCATTGCCTGGAAGTGCAGTATCCCTTCCTCCAGACCCTGTTGCCCGAGGTTCAGGTCGTCCCACTCCTGGTGGGTGACGCCGAACCTGAGCAAGTCGCCCAAGTGATGGCGCGATTGTGGGGTGGCGATGAAACTCTGCTGCTGATCAGCTCGGATCTCAGCCACCACCATCCCTATGCCCAGGCCCAGGCCTTTGACCGGGCCACCACCCAGGCTATTGAGACACTGACCCCAGAGGCCATCGGTGGTGAACAGGCCTGCGGCCGGATACCGCTCAAGGGGCTGTTGCAGGAGGCCCGGCGGCGTGGATTGTCGGCGCTCACCCTGGATGTCCGCAACTCCGGCGATACGGCGGGATCACGGGATCGCGTGGTCGGGTATGGTGCTTATGTCTTCCACTAACACCTACGTCATGCCCGGCCAGCTCGCCGAGTCCGAGCGCACGACCCTGTTGATCCTGGCTCGCTCCGCCATCGAATACGGTCTGACTGATCACCGCCCGCCAGCCGTTGATCCGCAATCCTACCCAGCGGCCTTGCAGGCGGTGCGGGCCTCTTTCGTCACCCTGAACCGAGAGGGGAACCTGCGGGGCTGCATTGGCCAGCTGACAGCGACCCGTCCCCTGGTCGTGGATGTTACCGAAAATGCCTTTGCCGCCGCCTTCCGGGATCCGCGTTTTTCACCTTTGACGACGCCGGAACTCCCGGATCTTGAACTCCATATCTCGATTCTAACCCCCTCCGTGCCCCTGATCTTTGAGAGCGAAGCCGATTTGCTGGCCCAACTGCGGCCTGGCATCGATGGTCTGATCCTTGAAGAAAACCATCACGGCCATCGGGCCCGGGCCACCTTTCTTCCCGCAGTCTGGGAATCTCTGCCGCGTCCGGAGGACTTTCTGCGCCACTTGAAGCAGAAGGCCGGCTTGCCGTCAGGGTATTGGTCGCCCAGTCTGCGGGCGTTTCGCTATCAGACCGAGGCCTTTCCCGATGACAGGTAGGGCTTCGATACTGGTGGTGGGGGGGGCGGGTTACATCGGCTCCCACATGGTGCGTCAACTGGATTGGGCGGGCCATCGGGTGACCACCCTCGACGATTTGTCCACCGGTCACCGGGATGCCGTGCTGGCGGGTGATTTTGTGCAAGGATCCTGCGGCGATTCGGCGGTACTCGACGAGTTGTTGGGGCAGCGCCGCTTCGATGCGGTCATGCACTTTGCCTCTTTCATTCAGGTCGGCGAATCGGTCACGGCACCCGGCAAGTATTACCAAAACAACCTGTGTGCCTCCCTGACGCTACTAGATGGCCTGGTACGCCACGGCATCCGACAGTTTTTATTTTCCTCGACCGCCGCGATTTTTGGCATTCCCGAGCGCATTCCGATTGACGAAGCCCATCCCCAACGTCCCATCAATCCCTATGGCCGCACCAAGTGGATGCTGGAACAGGCGCTCGTCGACTATCAGCAGGCCCACGGTCTGGAGTCCGTCTGTCTGCGCTATTTCAACGCCGCAGGTGCGGCACCGGACGCGGCGCTCGGCGAACGACACGACCCTGAAACCCATCTCATCCCCCTGATCCTGCAGGTCGCCGCCAGACGCCGACCGGCCATTCAGGTCTATGGCAACGACTACCCAACCCCCGACGGCACCTGTATCCGCGATTACATCCACATCGAGGATCTGTGTACCGCCCATCTGCTGGCTCTCGACTGGCTGCTGGCCGGCGGGGGGAGCGCCCGCTATAACCTCGGCAACGGCCAGGGCTTTTCGGTGCAGGCGGTAATTGACGCCGTCCGCCGTCTGACCGGTCATCCCATCCCGCAGACCTGGGTAGCACGCCGGCCGGGCGATCCGGCGATCCTGGTCGCGGATGCGGCTGCCATCCAGCAGGCACTAGGCTGGCAACCGCGCTATCCGGATCTCGACACCCTGATCGCCCACGCCTGGGCCTTTGAGCAACGCCGCAGTTAACACAATCAGGCGGGTCGTCAGTCCGCAGTGACGGCCAGGAATGTTGCAAAATTGCAACGTATCGTCAATATTTCTGGTCTTGTGTACTTAATGTAGCTTCTCTAGTCTATTAATTATTCATTTGTAAACAATGAGTAATTTAATCATTTATAGGATGCAAAATAGGGTTTTTTGAGATGTTATTTATTGTGCCACTGTTGTATTTGTGCTACCATTAGGTTTCTCAATGGGTCTTGAAATTAAGATAACAAGGGGTGTTTTGATGCCAGCGACGATGGGTATTTCCAGATCGATACTCACCAAAAAGGTACTCAAGGATTTTTTGGGTGGTGTTCTGCTGCTTTGGCCGGTTTTCGCTGGGGCGGGCGAGGTGGAAGACCGCATTCGCGAACAGGCGTTGAAGCGCCAGGCGGGAGATGCCGTGGCAATTGCGGGCGAGAGCATCGCGTCTCAAGATCTGTTGGTGGCGCTGTATGAAAAACAAGGGTTTGAGCCACTCTGGAAAAAGAGCAAGGCCAGGCAATGGCTCAGCATCGTCAAGGCCTCCGGAGAGCAGGGTTTCACGCCTGGGGACTATCATGCCGGTGCGTTGGAAAATCTTTTCAATCTACTCGAATCGGGCCAATTTTCCTCAGCCGATCGGGCCGATTTTGACCTGCTTCTGACCGACAGCCTGGTTCGTTTGCTGTATCACCTGCAATTTGGCCGGATCGATCCCGCCCGCCTGGATCGTACCTGGAGCTTTGAAAGGGTGTCGGATGGGGGCTCCCCTTTGGAAGAGATTGCCCTGGCGCTGGCCCAGGGGGATCTCCAGGGCTTGGTGGATCGTGCCGCGCCGCGCCATCCGTTCTATCTGAAACTCCAGGATGCGCTAAAAACCTATCGTACCATTCAAGCCGAGGGGGGATGGGGGCGTGTGCCGGAAGGGGAGTCCCTGCGTCAGGGCATGCGCCATACCCGGGTGGCGGCGCTCAAGGAGCGTTTGCGGCGCGGGGGCGAATGGCGGGGCGATTCCCGGAATACGCTCTTCGATGCCGAACTGGGCACTGCGGTGCGCCATTTTCAGCGTAGCGTGAGTCTGCCCGAAAACGGTATCGTCAGCGGCAAAACCTTGCAAGCCCTCAATGTACCGGTGGAGACTCGCATCGAGCAGATTTCGGTGAACCTGGAGCGGGCCCGCTGGGTTCTGCCAGTGTTGCCCGAGACCTATGTGCAGGTGGATATCGCGAACTATCGGGCCAGTTTGGTCAAGGAAGGACAGTCCTTGTGGGAGACCCGTGTTCAGGTGGGAAAACCCCAACGCCAAACCCCCACGGTACATTCCGCGATCAACCATCTGGTGCTGAATCCCACATGGACGGTGCCACCCGTTGTGTTGGGCAAGGACATTCTGCCGGAATTGCGGAAAGATCCCGAATATCTCTCGCGCAAGGGGCTCAAGCTGATTACCCGCAAGGGTGGCGCGGTCAATCCCATGGATGTCGATTGGGAAAGTCAGTCGGGAAAAGGCCTGCCTTATTTGATCCGCCAAGACGCGGGAGCGGGTAACGCCCTGGGGCGCATCAAGTTCATGTTCAACAACCCCTACTCGATTTATCTTCACGATACCCCGAAGAAAAAGCTCTTTGCCCGCGAAGATCGCGCATTCAGTTCCGGGTGTGTGCGGGTGGAAGGTCCGACCGATCTCGCCCTGATTTTGCTGGAAAGCACCGAGCGTTGGAATCTGGACAAGCTACAACAGGCCATGAGCGGTAGTCGCACCCAAGCCGTCATGCTCAAAAAGCCGGTACCCATCTTCGTATTGTATTGGACTGTGGGGCTTAACCGTCAGGGTGAGTTGACATTCAGACCCGACATTTACGGGCGGGATCGACGGATGCTGACGGAATTGAATCAGCCGTTTCATTTTTTTAACCCCCGCCGCCGGAGCGAGGCAATCACTTCCGTGGAACAGCTAGGCTGGCATCTGCCGCCTTCGACCCCGGTTTCCAGCAACAACCGGGTAGAGTTGAAAGATCGTGACATGCCAAGGGACAATACCCTGGCCACGGGTCTCCTATAGGCGGGTGGGAGGTTCTTATGTCCCTGATTTTTAGCCGCAGTGCGTTCCCTGTCACTCGGATGCGGCGGATGCGCGGGTCGGATTTCACGCGCCGCCTGATGCGTGAAACCCGAGTGACGCCGGATGATCTGATTTGGCCGCTGTTTGTGCGGGAAGGCACGGGGCAACGGGAGCCGGTGGCCTCGATGCCGGGTGTGGAACGTCTCTCGATTGACCAGATTGTGGTAGAGGCCCGCGAGGCCCATGCCCTGGGGATTCCGGCGATTGCCCTGTTCCCGGTGACACCTGCCGAGGCCAAGACCCTGGACGCCTGCGAGGCCTACCATCCTGATGGACTGGCGCAGCGGGCGGTGCGTGCGGTGAAGGCGGCCGTCCCGGCGCTGGGTGTTATCACCGATGTCGCCCTGGATCCTTTTACGAGCCACGGTCAGGATGGCCTGACCAACGAACGTGGCGAGGTGCTGAACGACGAAACCCTGGCCGTCCTGGTTCGTCAGGCGCTGTCTCACGCCGAGGCGGGGGCCGATGTGGTGGCACCTTCCGACATGATGGACGGCCGGATTGGGGCGATTCGCCGGGCGCTGGAAGAGGCGGGGCGTATTGATACCCGCATCCTGGCCTATTCCGCCAAATATGCCTCGAGTTTCTACGGACCCTTCCGTGACGCGGTGGGTTCGGCGGCGGCATTGGGTAGTGGCAACAAGTGCAGCTACCAGATGGATCCCGCCAACAGCGACGAGGCCCTTCAGGAAATCGCCCTGGATCTTCAGGAAGGGGCGGACATGGTCATGGTCAAGCCCGGTCTGCCTTATCTGGACGTGATATGGCGTGTGAAGGAGCGTTTTGGGGTGCCGACACTGGCCTATCAGGTCAGTGGCGAATACGCCATGCTCATGGCTGCCGTGGGCCAGGGCTGGCTCAACCCCCAGGCGGTGGTGCTGGAATCCCTGTTGTGCCTGAAACGCGCCGGGGCCGATGCAATTCTGACCTATTTTGCGAAAACGGCTGCCGGCTGGCTGAACGATTGACGCCATGACTGGCCGCTACGCCGTTATGGGCAATCCCATCGATCATAGCCTGTCACCCCGCATCCACGCGGCCTTTGCCAAGCAACTGGGTGTGGTGCTGGAATACGGTCGTCTGCTCGGGCAGCCGGGCCAGTTTGCCAAGCAGGCGCGGGCTTTTTTCAAAGCGGGCGGACGGGGTCTGAACGTCACGGTGCCTTTCAAGGAGGAGGCCTGGCGACTGGCCGACGAACATAGCGAACGAGCCGCCGCTGCGGGTGCCGTAAATACGCTCATCCCCCTGGCGGACGATCGTTTGTGCGGCGATAACACCGATGGTGCCGGATTGCTACGGGATTTTGCCCATCATGGGGTGACCCTGACGGGTTCACGAGTGTTGTTGCTGGGAGCGGGGGGGGCGGCTCGCGGGGTGCTTCGGCCCTTGCTGGGAGAAAATCCGGCGCTCTTGTGGATCGCCAACCGCACCGCCTACAAGGCCGAAGCCTTGGCAAATCAAACCGCCGCACTGGGCCGGGTGCGGGGCAGTGGCCTGGAAGCGCTCGCCGGTCAATCCTTTGATCTCATCATCAATGCCACGGCGGCCGGTCTGGGTGGCCAACTGCCGGGGATTTCATCAGATTGTCTGGCCGTCGCCGGGGTCACCTATGATTTATTGTATGGCCATGGCGCACCCACGGCCTTCGTGGTGTGGGGTCAACAGCAGGGTGTGCGTCTGGCGCTGGATGGCCTCGGCATGTTGGTGGAACAGGCCGCCGAGGCTTTTTGGGTGTGGCACGGCAGGCGGCCAGACACGATCCCGGTCATCGCGGCACTGCGAGAGTACCCGTTATCGCCAAACAGCGGTGGTCAGGCTGCTATACTAGGATCATCAGATCCCTGATCGTCAGGCCAAAAGAGGTTTTTTGCGATGAATATTTCGTCTATTGCCAGTCCCATGGGTTCCGGTGTGACCGGTATTCAGCGGGGGTTTGCGCGTCTTGAGCAGTCAGCCACTCAGATAGCGTCCGTCACCGCCAACCCCGAATCTTCCTCCCCGTCGAGTTTTGATCGTCCGCTAGTAGACATGGTGCGGGCTCGCGTCGATACCGGTGCATCCGCCAAGGTGGTGCAAACCGCTGATCGGATGTTGGGTTCCCTGCTGGATATTAAGGCCTAAAGCCTAGAGCCTGAGTTGAGTGCCCGACTTGATCGGCTTAATCACACATCCGTGTGTTTCTTCGCCGATCATTTTCGTCAATGTGCTTCGGCATAGTGGCGAAGCTCAACCAGACCGCTCACCTAACCCCCAGCGACTGTCATCTCCTCGATCCACCAGGATCCGGTGCGGGTACTGCCCCGGCGTTCCTGATCGTCACCCACCGCGACCAGGTGGCGGAACATGTCCTTGAGATTCCCGGCAATGGTGATCTCTTCCACCGGGTATTGAATGACGCCCTGTTCCACCCAAA
>JBAXSA010000037.1:0-15385 GCA_037130945.1 Pseudomonadota bacterium
TCGGAGAAATATCAGGTACGCCACTGGGAACTTGATCGTGCAGACAGCCTAAAAGACTACATTACCCGTTTGAACCGCATCCGCCGTGAAAACCCCGCCCTGCAGTCCGACTGGAACCTGCGGTTTCATCCCGTTGGTAACGATTGTCTGCTGTGCTACAGCAAATCAAGTCCGATGGCGGATGAAGAGACGGACAGCATCGTCGTCGTCGCCAACCTCGATCCGCACCATGTCCAGTCGGGCTGGATTGAATTGCCGCTGGAAGCCCTGGGCGTGGACGCGGGGCGTCCCTATCAGGCCCACGATCTCCTCTCCGGCGCCCGGTTTCTCTGGCAGGGCCCGCGCAATTTCGTCCAACTCGACCCCCAGGCGGCACCGGTTCATATCTTGCGCCTGCGCCGTCGGCTACGCACCGAGCGCGATTTCGACTATTTTCTGTGAAGATGGCGGGAATAAGTAACCTGACTCCATTTTCATTTCTGAAATCGACAATCGGGGGTGGGAGGACGCTCACACCCACCAATCTTAGAAAAATTAGGAGACAACGATGCAGACCTGCACCCTCCATGACTTGGGGAATCATGGCCCACGGATACTAAAAAGTGCCGAGATCGGTGAGTTGACAGTGGTCACCGAGCAGGGTCAGCCGGTATTCGTGGCTGTTCCATTCGACGATCTCGTTTTGAACCGTGGCATCCGTTTCGCCTTGGCGGTACGGTTATTCGAAGAAGAAGCGCTTTCCACGGGTCAGGCGGCTGAGTTTGCCGGGGTCTCCCTGGCGGAATTCATGGAGACCTGCTCCAGCCTTGACGTGCCGGTGGTACGCTACTCCCCGGAGGAATTGGATAAGGAGATGGAGGTCTTGAATGAGTGGCGTCGTCGCTGATACCGGACCACTCATCGCCTTGGCCAAGATTGGATTGCTGGCGCTTCCCTCTCGACTATGCGGCCAAACGATCCTCCCCGAGACGGTTCTTCGTGAGTGCCAGATCCAGGTTCGACGTGCCGATGCACAGATTATCGCTGCCGCGATCGAAGCAGAAACGCTGACCGTCCAGCCAGATGTCGATTGGCCGTTGACCCATGCCAAGCCTGCCATTGATTCTGGCGAATTAGCGGCTCTCTCCCTTGCCCTCCATCTCAAGGTACCACTACTGTTGGACGAATCTCGCGGGCGAAAAGCGGCACGACGTTTTGGAGTTCCACTGATCGGAGTTTGTGGGCTCTTGCTTGCCGCCAAACGGGAGGGGTGGATTGGCGACATCGCCCCGCTGCTCGATGTCCTCCGGCGACAGGGTTACTATATTTCCGACAACTTGTGCGCATCAGTTCTTGTTGCCGCGTGCGAATCTCCATGACCGATGTCCTGCCAAACCTTCCCAGACAGACCAAGCTCCATCGAGTCAAACGCGACTTCGACTATTTTCTGTGAGCCACAAGAGGCACAAACTTAATGGACAAGTCCTTCACCGCCGCCCCGCCATCAATGTCGCATCCAAAAGACGACGCGCTCTGGTACAAGGACGCGATTATCTACGAATTGCACGTCAAGGCTTTTTACGACAGCAACGGCGATGGCATCGGCGATTTCAAAGGCCTGACCGAGAAGCTCGACTATTTGCAGGATCTCGGCGTCAACACGCTTTGGCTCTTGCCTTTCTACCCCTCGCCGATGAAGGACGATGGCTACGACATCTCGGACTACCGCAATATCTACCCGGAGTACGGCAATCGCACCGACGTCCGTCATTTCATCAATGAAGCGCATCGGCGTGGCCTCAAGGTGATTACCGAACTGGTCATCAACCACACCTCCGATCAGCATCCCTGGTTTCAGGCGGCACGGCGCGCGCCGGCCGGCTCGAAGAAACGCGACTTTTATGTCTGGAGCAAGAGCGACAAGAAGTTCCCGGAAACCCGCATCATCTTTACCGATACCGAAAAATCCAACTGGGCCTGGGATGAGGTAGCACAGGCCTACTACTGGCACCGCTTCTTTTCGCACCAACCCGACCTCAATCACAACAACCCGGCGGTGGTCAAGGCGGTCATCCGCCTCATGCGCTTTTGGCTCGACTATGGCGTCGACGGCCTGCGCCTGGATGCGATTCCCTATCTCTGTGTGCGCGAGGGCACCTACAACGAGAACCTGCCCGAGACGCACGCCGTGATCAAACAGATGCGCGCCGTGATTGACGCGCATTACCAAAATCGCATGTTACTGGCCGAGGCCAATCAGTGGCCGGAGGATGTGCGCGAATATTTTGGCGACGGCGACGAATGTCACATGGCCTACCACTTTCCCGTCATGCCGCGCATCTTCATGGCAGTGGCTCAAGAAGATCGCCACCCGATTGTCGACATCATGCGCCAAACCCCGGACATCCCCGAGACCTGTCAGTGGGCGATTTTTCTTCGTAATCATGACGAACTGACGCTGGAGATGGTCACGAGTCGCGAACGCGACTACATGTACCGCATGTACGCCGCCGATCCGCGCATGCGCGTCAATGTTGGCATCCGCCGACGACTGGCACCCTTGATGGAAAACAACCGCGACAAGATCGAGCTGGTGAAGTTCCTGATCATGACCCTGCCCGGCTCGCCCATTCTGTACTACGGCGACGAAATCGGCATGGGCGACAACATCTACCTCGGTGATCGCAACGGTGTGCGCACGCCCATGCAATGGAGCCCGGATCGTAATGCCGGTTTTTCCCGGGCCGATTTTCAGCGCCTGTATTTGCCGCCGGTCATGGATCCGATCTATGGCTACGAGGCGGTGAATGTCGAGGCACAACACCGCAATCCCTCGTCGCTGCTCAACTGGATCAAGCGGCTAATCGCTGTCCGCAAGAATTACAAGGCCTTTGGCCGTGGCAGCCTGACACTGCTTGAGCCCGGCAACCGCAAGATCTTGGCCTACATTCGCGAGTGGCAGGACGAGATCATCCTGTGCGTGGTCAACCTTTCGCGTAACGCCCAGCCGGTAGAACTCGACCTGGCGGTTTTTAGGGGTCGCGTGCCGGTTGAGCTGCTCGGACGCACGGCCTTCCCGCCGATTGGCGAACTGCCCTACCTGCTCACCCTGAAAGGCTACGGTTACTACGGTTTCCGCCTGGCCTCGGATGTCGAAGTGCCGTACTGGCATGAAGAACGGCTGGCGCGGCCAGAACTGCCGGTGTTGGTCATCAAGGCCGGGCCCGGCACCGTGCAGCGCGCCCTGTCCAGCAAGACCCGCGATCAGCTAGAACGTGAGGTACTGGTGCCCTATGTGGCCAGAAAACGCTGGTTTGCGGCCAAGGGCCACGCCATCGAGTTCATCGATCTCGCCGAACAGGGTGAATGGAACACCCCGGAAGGCAGTTGGCTCATAACCCTCATGGAGGTGCGCTGCGCGGGCCTGGCACCGCAAAGCTATTTCCTGCCGATCGCCGTCGCCTGGGAAGACGAGGTGGGCGAGGAAAAGATCCAGGCTCTGGCACCCTGGATCTTGGCCAAGGTGCGGCAGAAGTCACGAGTTGGGGTTCTCTATGGTGCCTTTGGCGACGACCGATTCTGCCGCGCCCTGGCCCAAGGCATTGCCGACAACCTGACGCTGCCCCTGGGGCAGGGCCAAATGGAGTGCCGCCGATCCCGCGCCATGCTGGATCTGACCGATGGCATCCATGATCCGGTTCGTCACCCCGCGCTGGAGCAAAGCAATACCGCCATCTATTTCGGCAACAAGCTCTTTCTCAAGGGCTACCGGCGGTTGCAGCTCGGTACCAATCCCGAAGTCGAGGTCGGTTGCTTTCTGACCGAAAAATCGACCTTCCCGAACATTGTGCCGGTGGCTGGCGCGATTGAATATTGTCGTAGCAACGGGGACACCATGACCCTGGTTTTACTACAAGCCTATGTCGAGAACCAGGGCACCGGCTGGAACTATGTTGTCGACTATATCGAACGCTTCCTCACGGAACATCTGGCCAATCCCGTTCAAACACCGGCCCCTGACGCTGAAAATCCGCACGGCTTCTTCCTCGCCCAGATGGAAACTCTGGGAACGCGCACCGCCGAATTACACCGGGCCTTTGGCAAGACGACCGGCGAGCCCGGCTTTGATCCCGAGCCGATTGAGGATGCCAATCTCGCCGCCTGGGTCGAGCAGGTTCATGACGAAGCAGAGGCGACCTTCAACCAGCTAGAGGACATTCGGGCATCCTGCACGGAAGAGGTGGGCACGGCCTGCGAGCATTTACTGGATCAGCGGCAGGTGTTGCTCAACCGGATTCGCCAGACCTTGCCATCGCACCTGGATGCCGCAAAAACCCGTTATCACGGCGACTACCATCTGGGCCAAGTGTTGCTGGTGCAGAATGATTTCATCATCACCGACTTCGAGGGCGAACCGGCTCGGCCACTGGAAGAACGACGCCTCAAACATTCGCCCTTGCGTGACGTGGCCGGCATGTTGCGCTCGTTCAGTTATGCCGCAGCGGTGGCTGTCAATCACCTAACGATGGAAAGGCCGTCCGATCGCAAGCAGTTTGGCCCCCTGGTTCAGGCCTGGGAAACCGAAACCGAGGCGGCCTTTCTTAAAGGTTACAAGATGGCCATCGAGGACTGCCCGTCCTGGCCAGAAGACCCCACTGCCCGGCGGATGATTGATCTCTTCCAAATCGAAAAGGTTCTTTACGAGCTGCGCTACGAGATGGACAACCGTCCCGGCTGGCTGGTCATCCCGCTTTATGCCCTGTTGCGCAAGCTCGATCATGACTTCAAGGGGGAATCGGCATGAAGAAATCCAGCGCTAAAACCGCATCCGTCCAAAAAATCCCAGGTTCCCAGCGTGGCAAGAAAAACCTGGTCAGCGCGGTTTGGCCAGGCGCGCCCTACCCTCGCGGAGCGACCTGGGATGGAGAAGGTGTCAATTTCGCGATCTTCTCGGAACACGCCGGCAAGGTCGAATTGTGCCTGTTTGATCCCACTGGCCGCCATGAAAGGCAGCGTATTGAATTGCGCGAACAGACCGACCAGATCTGGCACGGCTATCTGCCGGAAGCCCGTCCTGGATGGCTATATGGCTACCGCGTGCATGGCCCTTATCAACCCGATCACGGTCATCGCTTCAATCCCAACAAGCTGCTGATCGAACCTTACGCCAAGGATATCGTCGGCTCCCTGCGTTGGAGCGACGCCCACTTCGGCTATCGTATCGGCCACCCCAACGCGGATATGTCCTTCGACCGGCGCGATAACGCCGCCGGCATGCCCAAGTGCCGCGTGATCGATCCGGCCTTTTCCTGGGGCGATGACCGTTCGCCTCGCGTGCCCTGGCACGACATGGTGATCTACGAGCTGCATGTGCGCGGCTTTACCATGCGCCATCCGGAAGTGCCGCCCCACCTGCGCGGTACTTACGGTGGCATTGCCACGGGCCCGGTGATCGAGTATTTGCAGCGTCTCGGCGTCACCACGGTGGAGCTGATGCCCGTCCATGCCTTCGTCGATGACCGGCACCTGGTCGAGCGGGGGCTGCACAATTACTGGGGCTACAACTCGATTGGCTTCCTCGCGCCGGATCTGCGCTACAGTGCCAGCGGTTTCGTGGGCGAATTCAAAACCATGGTCAAGACGCTCCACTCGGCGGGCATCGAGGTGATTCTCGACGTGGTGTACAACCATACGGCCGAGGGCAACCACCAGGGCCCCACGTTGTCATTTCGCGGCATCGACAACGCCTCTTATTACCGTATGGTGCCGGATAATCCACGTTACTACATGGATTTTACGGGTTGTGGCAATACCCTGAACCTGCGTCATCCACGGGTGCTGCAACTCATTATGGATTCGCTGCGTTATTGGGTATTGGAGATGCACATCGATGGTTTTCGCTTCGATCTGGCCTCGGCCCTGGCGCGCGAACTGCATGATGTGGATCGCCTGGGTTCCTTTTTCGACATCTTGCGCCAGGATCCGGTGCTGTCCCAGGTCAAGCTCATCGCCGAACCCTGGGATCTGGGCGAGGGCGGTTACCAGGTGGGTAATTTCCCTATTGGCTGGGCGGAGTGGAATGACCGCTACCGCGACGCCTTGCGTGCCTACTGGAAGGGCGATGGCGGTTTGATTGGCGAGTTTGCGACGCGCCTCACGGGCTCCAGTGACCTCTACGAACACAGCGGCCGCAAGCCTTACGCCAGCATCAATTTTATTACGGCCCATGACGGTTTTACCCTGCACGATCTGGTCAGCTACAACGGCAAGCATAACGAGTCCAACCAGGAGGACAACCGCGATGGCAACGACAACAACCGGTCGTGGAATTGTGGCGTGGAAGGGCCTACCGAGGAGGCGTCCATCAACAGTCTTCGCGCGCGACAAAAACGCAACCTGCTCGCCAGCTTGCTGTTTTCTCAGGGCGTGCCGATGCTGGTTGCTGGCGACGAAATGGGCCACACTCAGGGCGGCAACAACAATCCCTATTGCCAGGACAACGAGATCAGTTGGCTCAACTGGGAACTGTCGGAGGCCGATCAGGACATGCTTGCCTTTGTACGGCGTGTGATTGGGCTGCGCCATGCCCATCCGGTCTTTCACCGGCGCCATTTTCTCCAAGGGCGCACCATCCGTGGGATAAACAAGGACATCCAATGGTTCAAGCCGGATGGTCTGGAGATGACCAACGAAGAATGGGTTCGCGATTTTGCGCATGCCCTCGGCGTCTATCTCGCTGGCGATGCCCTGGATGAATGTGACCGCCGTGGACGTCCGGTAAGAGATGGCAATTTTCTACTGCTCTTTAATGCCCACCACGAGGAAATCCATTTTCATCTGCCAGCGCCCCATCCTGATGGTAGTTGGCAGGTTACGCTGGATACCTACGACACCACCCGGCAGACAAGATGCTACGCTGGCGGCCAGACCTATCCCCTGCAGGGCCGTTCGCTGGCGCTGCTGGAAGAAATTCCGTCATACGGCTGACATTCGATCATCACCCGGGAATCCATTATGCGAAGACAACACCTCATGCCCTTTGGCACCCAGATCGGAGACGGCGCGACGCTTTTTCGCCTGTGGGCACCGACGGCGAAGCAGGTCGAGATTGAACTGGGCGAGGGTGGGAATTCACGCTGTGAATTACTGGCCCGTCTGGAAGACGGCTGGCACGAAATCCGCGTCGAACAGGCCGGTGCTGGCACGCGCTACCGCTATCGGATCGACGGGGATCTGTGCGTGCCGGATCCGGCTTCCCGCTTTAATCCCGACGATGTGCAGGGTGCTAGCGAAGTGATCGATCCCCGCGCCTTTGCATGGCGCGACGAGGGATGGCGCGGTCGTCCCTGGACGGAGGCTGTGATTTACGAGCTGCATGTCGGCAGTTTTAGTCGCGCAGGCAACTTCGAGGGCGTTTGCGCAAAACTCGACTATCTCGCCGATCTGGGTGTCACCGCCATCGAACTCATGCCGGTCGCGGATTTTCCCGGCACCCGCAATTGGGGTTACGACGGCGTGTTGCCCTTCGCGCCCGATAGCGGCTACGGCCGCCCGGAGGCCCTGAAGCAACTGATTCAGGAAGCCCATGCGCGGGGTCTGATGATGTTTCTCGATGTCGTTTACAACCACTTTGGCCCGGAAGGCAATTACCTGCATGCCTACGCGCCAGACTTTTTCAATCCGCGCCACCCAACCCCCTGGGGCGCGGCAATCAATTTCGACGCACCCGGTTCAGCGGTGGTACGCGATTTTTTCATCCACAACGCGATCTACTGGTTGGAGGAATTTCACTTTGACGGCCTGCGCCTCGACGCCATCCACGCCATTTGCGATGACTCGAGCCCCGACATCATCGAGACCCTGACTCAAGCCGTCCAGGCCGGGCCTGGGCGTGAACGCCAGATTCACCTGATTCTGGAGAACGATAAAAACCAGTCGCGGTATCTCGCACGCGATGACGCGGGGCGTCCGTGTTTTGCCACGGCGCAATGGAACGACGACAGTCATCATGCCCTGCATGTCATCGCCACCGGCGAGCGGGATGGCTACTACGCCGACTACGCCGGCGCGCCTTTGGCACAGTTGGGTCGCTGTCTCGCGGAAGGTTTTGTCTTTCAGGGCAATCCCTCGGCCTTTCGCGATGGCGAAATTCGCGGCGAACCCAGCCGCAGTCTGACACCGGTCGCCTTCGTGAATTTTCTCCAGACCCATGACCAGATTGGCAACCGCGCCTTCGGCGAGCGTCTTTGTCACCTGGCCGAGCCGGTCGTACTGGAGGCCCTCACCGCCATTCTGCTGCTGGCACCTCAGGTGCCAATGCTCTTCATGGGCGAGGAGTTTGGCGCGGCCCAGCCTTTCCCGTTTTTTTGCGACTTTGGGCCGGAACTGGCCGCCGCCGTCACCACCGGGCGGCGCCGCGAATTCGCCCGATTTGCCCGCTTCGCCGATCCCTCCGCCCAGGCCAATATTCCCGATCCCAACGCCGCCGCCACGTTCGAGAGCGGCATACTCGACTGGGATACCATGACGCAGCCCCCTCACGAGCGCTGGTTGGCCTTGCATCGCCGCCTGTTGGCCTTGCGCCGCGACCAGATCGTGCCACGTCTGCACGGCATGGATGGCGGTACGGCACGGTATGAGCAACCCGCTCCCGGCGTGTTGGCCGTCACCTGGTGCCTGGGCGATGGCAGCCGTCTTGCGCTGCTGGCCAATCTGGGGACGACGCTGGCCCAGGTCGCACCGCTCGTGGGGACGCCGGTCTTTACGAGCGAGCATCTGACCGCAGCGGATCTGGCCACGGGACGGTTCCCCCCTGGGTCAGTGGCCTGGCATCTTGACGCTGGTGGCCGGACGTTGATTCCCCGCGCCACCTATCGCTTGCAGTTCAACCAGGATTTCACCCTGACCCAAGCCACCGAACTGGTGCCCTACCTGGCTGCGCTGGGCATCAGTCATTGTTATGCCTCGCCCTATCTCAAGGCCCGGCCGGGCAGCAACCACGGCTATGACGTCGTTGATCACAGTACGATCAACCCCGAGATCGGCAGTTCCGAGGATTTCGAGCGCTTTGTCGCGGCACTGCGCACGCACAGCATGGGCCAACTCCTCGACATCGTGCCCAACCACATGGGTGTGATGGGTGCCGACAATGCCTGGTGGCTCGATGTACTGGAGAATGGACAGGCTTCAGTTTATGCAACCTATTTCGACATCGACTGGGAGCCCCTCAACCCGGCGTTGCGTGGCAAGGTGCTGCTGCCGCTGCTGGGCGATCACTACGGCACGGTACTCGAGCGGGGTGAAATCAAGCTGCACTTCGATCTTGTACGCGGTGAATTCAGCCTTTATTACTACCAGCACCGTCTTCCGGTGGATCCGTCCGAGTATCCGCGTCTCCTCACGCAGGATCTCGCGTCTCTTGTAGCAAAACGGGATGCCCGGCACGAACCGCTTCAGCGGTTGCAAAGCCTGGTGACGGCCTTCGGTCATCTGCCACGACGGAATGATACCGACGCGGACAAGATCGCCGAGCGCCACCGTGACAAGGAAATCTTCAAGCGCCAACTGGCCGAGTTGTGTCAAAGCTCGCCGGAGATGGCTGGTTTTGTAGCGGACACCCTGGTTCTGTTCAATGGCCAGCCAGGTGATGCCGAAAGTTTTGATCGTCTGCACGCACTCATCAAGGCGCAGGCGTACCGGCTCGCTTACTGGCAGGTGGCCTCCGACGAAATCAACTACCGCCGCTTTTTCGACATCAACGATCTGGCGGCGCTACGCATGGAGAACGACGCGGTATTTGAAGACACGCACCGCTTCGTGCTGGATCTGATTGCCCAAGGCAAGGTTCAGGGACTCCGTATCGACCATCCCGACGGCCTTTACGATCCGGGCCGTTATTTTCAACGTCTGCAATCCAGGGCCGGTCAGCCAGGTTGTGAAATACAGCCCCATCTGTATCTGGTGGTTGAAAAGATCATGGCCGATCACGAACAGCTACCTGCCGACTGGCCGATTCACGGGGCGACTGGCTATCGCTTCGCCAATCTGGTCAACAATCTTTTTGTCGATGGCTCCGCTGAAAAAAACATGACACGCCTCTACGAAAATTTTATCGGCGGGCCGGTCAATTTCAACGAACTGGTTTACCAGTCCAAGAAACTGATCATGCGTTCGGCGCTGGCTGGGGAGCTAAACGTCCTGGCCAATCGACTGGCGAGGATTGCCGCCGCCAACCGCCACACCTGCGACTTCACGCTCAACAACCTACGCTCGGCACTGGCAGAGGTGGTCGCCTGTTTTCCCGTTTATCGCAGCTATATCGCCGAAGGACGCCTCTCAACCGACGACCTCCGCCATATCGAATGGGCCGTGGCGGTGGCTAAAAAACGCAGCTCTGCCGTGGATGTCGGCATTTTCGATTTTGTCAGATCTGTGTTGACCCTCCAGATTGTCGAGGGCAAGAGTCAGTCCTACCGTGACCAGGTGTGCGCCTTTACTATGAAGTTCCAGCAATACACCGCGCCGGTAATGGCCAAGGGTCTGGAGGACACTGCCTTCTATCGCTATCACCGGCTGGTCTCGCTGAACGACGTGGGCGCCGATCCGCGCCGCTTTGGCACTTCTGTCCCGGCCTTTCACGCCGCCACCAGCAAACGCGCCGAGCGCTGGCCGCACAACCTGCTCGCCACCTCGACCCACGACAGCAAGCGTGCCGAGGACACCCGCGCGCGAATCAATGTGCTGTCCGAGATCCCTGCCGCCTGGAGACTGTCCCTGCGACGTTGGTCGCGGTTAAACCGCAGCAAGAAAAGGCTGCTGGACGGCGAACCGGCCCCTTCGCCCAATGACGAATACTTGCTTTATCAAACCCTGATCGGCACCTGGCCGCTCGGCGACATCGACGCGGCAGGACTGGCCGTCTATCGGGATCGAATCGTCCAGTACATGGTCAAGGCGGCTCGCGAGGCCAAGGTTTACACCAGTTGGATCAATGTGAATGCCGATTATGAGGCGGCCCTTGCGGGCTTCGTTCAGGCGGTACTCGCGTCTGGCAACAAAAATCTCTTTCTTGCCGACTTCGCGCCGACGGCTTCACACCTGTCTCGCTTTGGTCTTTACAACAGCCTGTCACAGACGCTCTTGAAACTGGTGTCGCCTGGCGTGCCGGATATTTACCAGGGTTGCGAGTTGTGGCAGTTCCATTTGGTGGATCCCGATAATCGGCATCCGGTTGATTACGCACCGCGACGACAAGCCATTCAGGAACTCGAAGCCCGGTTCGGGGTGTCCCCTGCGGACTGGCCGGAGCGCCTGCGTCCCCTCACGGAATCGATGACGGACGGCCGCGTCAAACTCTACTTGACCTGGAGAGCGCTACAGTTACGTTGCCGCTGGGCCGAATTATTCCAGACAGGTCAATATCTACCGCTGGCAGTTGCTGGCGAGCGCGCAGACCATGTCTGCGCCTTCGCCCGCCGACTGGGCGAACGCACGCTGATCGCCGTGGTACCGCGTTTCACGGCAAAGCTCCTGGGAACCCAAGATGCATCTCTCGCCGATCCCGAGATTTGGCGAGATACCCGTGTCGAATTGCCCGGCATAAGCCATACCTGGCACAATGAACTGACCGGCGAATGCCTGACATCTTCCCCCGAATCCGCCACGATGCCCCTGCCAACCCTCCTGGCACACTTCCCGGTGGCACTGCTGACCTGTGAGGTTGAACCAGAATGAGCCTGATTTCCAAAATAATGTTTACCGAAAGAGTCCCTCTATTTTGGATGGCCATAGGCTGCCTGCTAATTGCCGGTGTGGGCTTTGCCGACTTCATGACCGGCAATGAGCTTTCATTTTCCTTGTTCTATTTGATCCCCGTTGTTCTGGTGGCCTGGATTTTAGGCAGAACCCCCGGTCTTGCCATGAGTGTCATAGCTGCCATTGTCTGGGTTATTGTGGATATCCTGGATGGACCCTATTATTCAAACCCCATGATTCATTACTGGAATGGCGTGGTTCGTCTGGCTTTTTTTGCGACAGTGGCGCTACTGTTGCCGGCATTAAAAGCGCTGGAATACGAAAGACGTATCGCTCGCACCGACTATTTGACGGGTGCCGCCAACCGGCGCCACTTTTTCGAGCAGTTACAAAGCGAGCTAGACCGTTCTCAGCGCTACAAACGTCCCTTGACTCTTGTCTATATCGACCTGGATGGATTCAAATCCGTGAACGACCGATTTGGCCACAGAATTGGGGATAAACTGCTTTGCACGATGGTTGGCCGGGCGAAGAGCCATTTGCGGAAAACCGATCTCTTGGCACGGCTGGGTGGCGACGAGTTCATTCTGCTATTACCAGAAATCGGGGAGGACATAGCGCGCGAGATGGTTCCAAAAATCCAGTCCGAACTGCTGGATGAAATGCAACAGAACGGTTGGCCGGTGACATTTTCCATCGGCACCCTAACCTACCGGGATGGTTCAGTCACCGCCGACACGCTCGTCAAACAAACGGATCATTTGATGTATTCGGTAAAAAACAGCAGCAAGAACGCAATCGCTTACGAGACTTATACAGGCTAAACCGATCCGCATTGAGAGGAATGACGTTGTGAAAATCTTTCAAATTGGCGCGATATTACTGACCCTGTCGGCACTGTTTAGTTTCATCAATACCCGCTATCTGCGCCTGCCATCAACCATCGGTCTCATGCTCATGGCTCTGCTGGCCTCGCTGGGCCTGATCGCCCTGGGTGCCTTGCAACCCGAGGTGAAGACCTGGGCTGCCTGGTTCCTTCACGGCATTGATTTCAATCAAACCCTGCTCCATGGCATGCTCGGCTTTCTGCTGTTTGCCGGTGCGTTGCATGTCAACCTCGAAGACCTGATCAAGCATCGCTGGATCATCGCCACCCTGGCCACGGCCGGTGTTATGGCATCGACCGTCATTATTGGTGTCCTTGGGTGGATAATGCTGGGTGCATTGGGACTCAATCTGTCCCTGATGCACTGCCTGCTGTTTGGTGCGCTGATTTCACCGACCGATCCCATCGCGGTGCTGGGGATTCTCAAGACCCATCAGGTACCCAAAAGCCTGGAAACCAAGATTGCCGGGGAATCGCTGTTTAACGATGGCGTCGGCGTCGTGGTGTTTCTGGTTCTGCTGGAAATTGTGGTGGGGGAGGCGCCCGTCGGTATCAACCATGTCCTCGCATTATTCATGCGAGAAGCCCTGGGCGGCGCGTTGCTTGGATTCGTCCTGGGCTGGCTGGCGTACATCCTGCTCAAGCAAATCAACGCCTACCAAACCGAAATCCTGATCACCCTGGCCCTGGCCACGGGCGGCTACGCCCTGGCGGAAGCGATCCATTGCTCCGCGCCCATTGCTGTTGTGGTCGCGGGACTGTTCATCGGCAACCATGGACGAACCTTTGCCATGTCCAATAAAACCCGCGAACATCTCGACCTGTTCTGGGAACTGGTGGATGAAATCCTCAACGCGGTGCTGTTCGTGCTGATCGGACTGGAAGTCATGGTTCTCAGCTTTGCCAGTCACCAACGGCTAGCCGCCCTGCTGATGATTCCGCTGGTCTTGCTGGCGCGTTTTCTCAGCGTGGGTGCCCCCATCCTGATCCTCCGCCAGTTCCGGACATTGGCCCCGCACGCCACCAAAGTCCTCACCTGGGGCGGTCTGCGCGGTGGCATCTCGGTGGCACTGGCATTGTCCCTTCCCAACGGCCCGGAGCGCGAAACCATCCTGACCATCACCTATGCCGTGGTGGTATTTTCCATTCTAGTTCAGGGCCTGACCATCGGCATCCTGCTCAAAAAGACCTTGCCCGCTATCACGGCCAGGCCTTTTAACGAGGTTGGCCCGGAATGACGCGGCGCGAGCCGGAAGCAACGGATTCCGGCGAGATACTCATCGAGACCTGTACCACACGGGCGCTTCAACTACTACGCGACAACCTGGGGCCATTCGGTTTCCTGGCCGCATCGCCGACCAGCAGCGCCCATAGCCGTGGGTATGACCGGGTGTTTGGCCGGGACGCGGCGATCTGTGCCATTGCTGCGGCCTATTGCGATGATGATGGATTGGCCCAGGGTGCGAAGCGCAGCCTCATTACCCTCGCCCAACATCAGGCGCCCAACGGTCAGATCCCCAAATACGTCGATCCGGCAACGAATGGCGCCGATTTCTGGTATCTCGGCTGTATCGATGCCACACTTTGGTGGCTCATTGCCCTGCATCTCGTCTCCCGCAGGCTGGACGACACCGATCTGGTGCGGCGCCTAGAGGCGGAAACCGCGCGTGCTACCCTCTGGCTGGCCTGCCAGGAACATCAGCAAATCTTCCTGCTGCAACAAAACGAGGCCAGTGACTGGGCGGACATCATGCCGCGTTCGGGTTTCGTGCTTTACACCAACGCCCTCTGGTACTACGTCAAGCGACTCCATCAACTGCCTCAAGCCGAGGAAACGAAGTATCACTTCAACTGTCTATTTGACCCCTTCTCCGGTCATTTGCCCGACTACCGACGTCTGCGCCTGCTCATGCATTTCGTGCGCAACAAGGCAAAAAATCGCGGGATCTACCTCAGCTTCGTGAATCTGGCCGTCTGGGGTGAGGAGGGGGACGTCTTCGGCAACCTTTTGGCAACACTCTTGGGGCTTGCCGACGAACACGGCACGAATCGCATCCTGCGCACGATTGGCAATTTGCAGGCGGATGCCGCCTATCCGGTGCGTGTCACCTGTACGCCGATTGGCCGGGATAATCCGTTCTGGCGCACCTATATGGGCCGGCATCGGCAAAACCTGGAACACCGCTACCACAATGGTGGCATCTGGCCTTTCGTGGGAGGCTTCTGGGTGCTAGCGCTGGCCGCAGCCGGGCGCAGGCTCGAAGCCCAAGCGGAACTCGCGAAACTGGCCCGCGCCAACGCCGTCAATCACTGGCAGTTCAACGAATGGTTCCACGGACAGAACGGCACGCCCGAAGGCATGCCCCGGCAAACCTGGAATGCGGCCATGTTCCTGTTGGCGCGCCAAGGGTTGGATCAGCGAATTTTCTGAGAGAACGCTTGTAAATGATTCTGCATAGGCCCAAACGAATACATCCCAATCAACAGAATATCGGGATGGTGAGCAGGTCTATAAATATTTTGGAACTTTCATCTTGGAAAACATTGCCCACGGTTCCAGGTAATTATTTTTGTAAAGCCACGCGACACCCAGAGCGACTTGGCTACCGAAGGAACAACCAACCGTTGCCGCCGCAATCAATACCGGAACAGCGATGACACCCGCAGTAGCAGCTCCTTGACCACCTAAAAATAACATGGATGTTCCGCTTACTCAATTACTACCGGCTAAAGCCGGTAGGTTGATCTTGCCTTAAAAGGCTTTTG